>CAMLJA010000137.1 GCA_946480065.1 uncultured Thermomonas sp.
GTCTGCGTGGGCTCGCCGCTGGCCGGCAGCGGCGCCGCGGCCGGGGTGGCCGCGCGGCTGCCGGCCGGCGCGCGGCTGGTGGGCCACAGCCGCGCGCTGCTCGAAGCCGGAGTGGGCGCACTGCCGGCCGGGATCGACGTGGGGATGATCGCCGGCTGCGTGCCGCGCGGGCTGGGCGGCCTGTTCGCGGGGTTCCGGGGCGACCACGACGGCACGGTGGCGGTCGCCGAGACCCGGGTGCCCGGGCTGGCCGACCACGTGGTGGTGCGCGCCAGCCACAGCGGGCTGCTGTTCTCCGACGCGGTGGCGCGGCAGGCCGCGCATTTCCTGCGCCACGGCCGGTTCGACCACGGCTGAGGCTGCGCCCCCGGGCCGGCGCCGCGGATCGGCGGCAGCCGCCGGGCGCCGCGCCGTATAATCCGCGCCCTTCGGACATCGGCTGGACGACGCAATGGGACGGGGCCCCTCCATCGAGGCGCGCAAGAACGCGGTCGACGCGCAGCGCGGCAAGATCTTCACCAAGGTGATCCGCGAGATCTCGGTGGCGGCGCGCGCCGGCGGCGGCGACCCCGCCGGCAACCCGCGGCTGCGCGCGGCGATCGACAAGGGCCTGTCAGTCAACATGTCGAAGGACGTGATCGAGCGGGCCATCAGGAAGGCCACCGGCGAGCTGGAGGGCGTGACCTACGAGGAGGTCCGCTACGAGGGCTACGGCGCCGGCGGGGTGGCGGTGATCGTGGACTGCCTGACCGACAACAAGGTGCGCACCGTGGCCGACGTGCGCCACGCCTTCGGCAAGTTCGGCGGCAACCTGGGCACCGACGGCTCGGTCGGCTTCATGTTCCGCAAGCTGGGCGTGCTGAGCTACGACGCCGGCGCCGACGAGGAGCGGATCACCGAGGCCGCCATCGAGGCGGGCGCCGACGACGTGGTGGTGTACCCGGAGGACGGTGCGATCGACGTGCTGACCGCGCCGGAGGCCTTCGCCGACGTGAAGGCGGCGATGGAGGCCGCGGGCCTGGCCCCGGGCTTCGCCGAGGTGGCGCTGCGCGCCGACAACGATTCGCCGGTGGAAGGCGAGGTGGCCGAGCAGGTGCAGAAGCTGCTGCGCTGGCTGGAAGACCTGGACGACGTGCAGAGCGTGTCCCACAACGCCGACTTCGGCGCCGGCGCGTAACCGCGCGGCGCCAGCCAGCCATCGCATGCCCACCCTGCCGTCCATGGCGCCCCGACGTCGATGCCCTGGACCCCGGCCGCGCCACCCGTGGCCGGTCGTCCGCGGATGCGGCCTGCGCCTTGCGGGCGCCCGCTAGTGGGCATCCGCATCCTCGGCATCGACCCGGGGTCGCAGCGCACCGGCGTGGGCATCATCGACGTGGGCGCCGACGGCCGGATCATGCATGTGCACCACCAGCCGCTGGTGCTGCTCGGCGCGGAATCCTTCCCGCTGCGCCTGCGCGTGCTGCTGGACGGGCTGTGGGCGCTGATCGAACAGTACGCGCCCCACGAGGTCGCGGTGGAACAGGTGTTCCTGTCGAACAATGCGATGAGCGCGCTCAAGCTGGGCCAGGCCCGCGGCGCCGCGGTGGCCGCCTGCGTGGCGCGCGACCTGCCCGTGAGCGAGTACGCGGCCAAGGAGATCAAGCTGGGCCTGGTCGGCAGCGGCGGCGCCGACAAGGCGCAGGTGCAGCACATGGTCGGCGTGATGCTGGGCCTGCAGGGCAAGCTGCAGGCGGACGCGGCCGATGCGCTGGCGGTGGCGATCACGCACGCGCACGTGCGCGCCAGCGCCAGCCGGCTGGGGGTGGACGCGCGCGCGGCCTGGGGCCGCAAGGGCAGGGGAAGGCGATGAGCGCGGTGATCGGTCGCTTGGCGCGTGTCCGTCATTCCCGCGCCGGCGGGAATCCGGCCCTTGGGTTTCCTGCCGACGACGGCTGGATTCCCGCTGGCGCGGGAATGACGCGCGGCGATGGGCGCCTTTCGGGAGTATTGGCATGATCGGACGATTGAAGGGCATCCTGATCCACAAGGCGCCGCCGTGGGCGATGCAGCGCGCTTGCGAGGCATTGCCTCGCGCGCTGCTGAGCACCCGGCCACGGAAGGCCGGGCAGGCGTTAGCCGAAGCGATGCAGTTGCGCCATGGATGGCAGCGGGAGGCGGCGCCATGATTGGTCGCCTGAAGGGGATCCTGATCCACAAGGCGCCGCCGTGGTTGGTGGTGGACGTCAACGGCATCGGCTACGAGCTGGAGGCGCCGATGAGCACCTTCTACGACCTGCCCGACGTGGGCCGCGAGGTGTTCCTGTTCGTGCACCACGCGCAGAAGGAGGACAGCGTGTCGCTGTACGGCTTCCTGCGGGAGGCCGAGCGGCGGCTGTTCCGCGACGTGCAGAAGGTCAGCGGGATCGGCGCCAAGATCGCGCTGGCGGTGCTGTCGGGCACCAGCGTGGACGAGTTCGCGCGGCTGGTGCAGGCGTCCGACGTCGCCGCATTGACACGCATCCCCGGGATCGGCAAGAAGACCGCCGAGCGCATGGTGGTGGAGCTGCGCGACCGCGCGGCCGAGCTGGCCAGCGGCGGCGTCCCGGGCGCCGCCGCGCTGCCCGGCGACCCGCTCTCCGAGGCCGTCACCGCGCTGCAGGCGCTGGGCTACAAGCCGGCCGAGGCCGACCGCATGGCGCGCAAGGCCGCGGCCGAGGGCGATGCCCCCGAGGCCATCATCCGCAAGGCCCTGCAGCAGGCGCTGCGCTGAGCCCGTGAAGACCCCGCAGTCGCGCCGCGACGCGCGCGGGACTACCATTCGCCCCCTGTTTCCCCTGGCACCCCGATGAACAAGCAAGCGGTCCCGGCAACGGGCGAGGGCACGCACGGCCACGAGCACGCCAAGGGCGGACTGGCCGGGCTGATCGTGGGCGCCATCGGGGTGGTGTTCGGCGACATCGGCACCAGCCCGCTGTACACCATCAAGGAAGCCTTCATCCCGCACTACGGCCTGGTGCCCAACCACGACACCGTGCTGGGCGTGCTCTCGCTGGTGTTCTGGTCGCTGATGTTCGTGGTGACGCTGAAGTACGTCGCCATCATCATGCGCGCCGACAACGAGGGCGAGGGCGGCATCATGGCGCTGATGGCGCTGGCCCAGCGCACCCTGAAGAAGGGCTCCCGCTCGACCTACGCGGTGGGCGTGCTGGGGATCTTCGGGGCCTCGCTGTTCTTCGGCGACGGCGTGATCACCCCGGCGATCTCGGTGCTGTCGGCGCTCGAGGGCATCGAGGTGGCCGCCCCCAGCCTGCACCACTGGATCGTGCCGATCGCGCTGCTGGTGCTGGTGGCGCTGTTCGCCACCCAGCGCTTCGGCACCGCCAAGGTCGGGCGGGTGTTCGGCCCGGTGACCGGGGTGTGGTTCCTGTCGCTGGCGGTGCTCGGCGTGGTCAACATCCAGCACGCGCCCGAGGTGCTGAAGGCGCTGAACCCCTGGTGGGCGATGCACTTCTTCGCCACCCACCACTGGCACGGCATCTTCATCCTGGGCGCGGTGGTGCTGGCGGTGACCGGCGGCGAGGCGCTGTACGCCGACATGGGCCACTTCGGCGCCCGCCCGATCCGCTACGCCTGGTACTTCTTCGTGCTGCCCGCGCTGATGCTGAACTACCTGGGCCAGGGCGCGCTGGTGCTGGAGGACCCGGCGGCGGTCAAGAACCCGTTCTACGTGGGCGTGCCCGAATGGGCGCGCTGGCCGATGATCGCGCTGGCCACGGCGGCCACCGTGATCGCCTCGCAGGCGGTGATCACCGGCGCGTTCTCGGTGGCGCGCCAGGCCATGCAGCTGGGCTACATCCCGCGGATGGAGATCCGCCACACCTCCAGCGACACCATCGGCCAGATCTACATCCCCGGCATCAACTGGATGCTGATGGTGCTGGTGATCGCGCTGGTGCTGGTGTTCCAGTCCTCCACCGCGCTGGCCACGGCCTACGGCGTGTCGGTGTCGGGGACGATGCTCATCGACACCCTGCTGCTGGTGCTGGTGGCGCGCGCGATGTGGCCGCGGCGGAAGTACTGGGTGCTGCCGCTGTGCGCGGTGTTCTTCGTCATCGACCTGGCCTTCCTGGTCGCGAACGGGGTGAAGTTCCTGGACGGCGCCTGGTTCCCGGTGGTGCTGGCGATCCTGGTGTTCACCATGCTGCGCACCTGGCGCCGCGGCCGCGAGCTGCTGCACCAGGAGGTGCGCAAGGAGGGCATCCAGCTGGACACCTTCCTGCCCGGGCTGATGCTCTCCCCGCCGGTGCGGGTGCCCGGCACCGCCGTGTTCATGACCGCCGACAAGGGCGTGGTGCCGCATGCGCTGCTGCACAACCTCAAGCACAACAAGGTGCTGCACGAGCGCAACGTGTTCCTGACCGTCGAGACCCTGGCGGTGCCCTACGCGCGCAAGGGCGAGCGGCTGAAGATCGCCTCGATCGGGGACGACTTCTACCGCGTGCTGATCCGCTTCGGCTTCATGGAGACCCCGGACGTGCCGCAGGCGCTGATGCAGAGCTGCGACCAGTGCGACCTGGCGCTGGACCCGATGGACACCACCTACTTCACCAGCCGCGAGACCGTGATCGCCAGTCCCCACCGCAACATGCCGGTCTGGCGCGACAAGCTGTTCGCCTTCATGCACCGCAACGCCGCGCCCGCCACCGGGTTCTTCCGGATCCCGGGCAACCGGATCGTGGAACTGGGCACCCAGGTGCAGATCTAGCCGGCCCGGCGCGCCCCCGGCCGCCGGCCGGGCGATAATGCCGGCATGAGCCAGGACCGCATCGTCGCCCCCGCCGCCAGCCGCGAAGAAGAGGCGCTGGAGGCCAGCATCCGCCCCAGGCGCCTGCACGAGTACCTCGGCCAGCAGCCGGTGCGCGAGCAGATGCAGATCTACATCGAGGCGGCCAAGGGCCGTGGCGAAGCGCTCGACCACGTGCTGATCTTCGGCCCGCCCGGGCTCGGCAAGACCACGCTGAGCCACGTCATCGCCAACGAGCTGGGCGTCAACCTGCGGGTGACGTCCGGGCCGGTGATCGAGAAGGCCGGCGACCTGGCCGCACTGCTGACCAACCTGCAGCCGTTTGATGTGCTGTTCGTGGACGAGATCCACCGCCTGTCGCCGGTGGTCGAGGAAATCCTCTATCCGGCGATGGAGGACTGCCAGATCGACATCATGATCGGCGAGGGCCCGGCCGCGCGTTCGATCAAGCTCGACCTGCCGCCGTTCACGCTGATCGGCGCCACCACCCGCGCCGGCCTGCTGACCGCGCCGCTGCGCGACCGCTTCGGCATCGTCCAGCGGCTGGAGTTCTACTCGGCCGACGAGCTGGCGCGGATCGTGCGCCGCTCCGCGCAGATCCTCGGCATCGCCTGCGACGCCGAGGGCGCCGGCGAGCTGGCGCGGCGCTCGCGCGGCACCCCGCGCATCGCCAACCGGCTGCTGCGGCGGGTGCGCGACTACGCGCAGGTCAAGGGCAACGGCACGATAGACACAGCCATCGCGCGCGCGGCGATGGACATGCTGAAGGTCGACCCGGAGGGTTTCGACGAACTCGACCGGCGCATGCTCGGCATCATCATCGACGCCTTCGACGGGGGGCCGGTCGGGGTGGAATCGCTGGCCGCGGCGCTGAGCGAGGAGCGCGGCACGCTGGAAGACGTGATCGAGCCCTA
>CAMLJA010000138.1 GCA_946480065.1 uncultured Thermomonas sp.
CTTCATCTTCTCGGTGATCGCCGAGTAGCTGAACTTCGCCGGCGTGTGCGCGGTGGTCGGCATGAACGTCCTGCTGGACGGGCGAGCGTTCTGGTTGGGGCTGCAGTGCGTGCAGATGAAGCGCCACTTCGCCGGCTACATCGCGTTCGGGATCGCGCTGTGGATGGCGCTGCAGAGCACGGTGTCGATCGGGGTCAACCTGGGCCTGCTGCCCACCAAGGGCCTGACCCTGCCGCTGATTTCCTCCGGCGGCTCCAGCGTGCTGATGACCTGCGCCGCGCTGGGCCTGCTGCTGCGCGTGTCCTACGAGTACGACCGCGCGGCGCGCCAGGTGGCGAAGCTGCGCGGCGTGGCCAGCCAGCCGCCGGTCGGCAGCGCGCCGCAGACCTCGCAGCCGCCGCTGCCGGCCGACGCCACCGGCCGCGGCACCAGCCGCCTGCGCCAGCGGGTGGAGCCGGTGCTGGCGGGCGCCGAGCCGGCGAGCACCCGGAGGACGCGATGAACGCGCGCGCGCCCCTGGTGACCATCATGGCCGGCGGCACCGGCGGCCACATCTTCCCGGGCCTGGCGGTCGCGCAGGTGCTGCGCGAGCGCGGCGCCGAGGTGTCCTGGCTGGGCGCGGACGGCGGCATGGAAACCCGGCTGGTGCCGCAGCACGGCATCGCCATCGACACCATCCCGGTGCGCGGCGTGCGCGGCAAGGGCATCGCCACCCTGCTGTCGGCGCCGCTGCGGGTGCTGCGCGCGGTGCGCGCCGCCGCCGGCGTGCTGCGCGCGCGCCATCCGGACGCGGTGGTCAGCTTCGGCGGCTATGCGGCCGGCCCGGGCGGCCTGGCCGCGCGGCTGGCCGGCATCCCGCTGCTGGTGCACGAGCAGAACCGCGCCGCCGGCATGACCAACCGCGTGCTCGCGCGGCTGGCCCGCCGGGTGCTGGTGGGCTTCCCGCAGACCTTCCCCGGCGAACTGCTGGTGGGCAACCCGGTGCGCGCCCAGATCGCCGCGGTCCCGCCGCCGGCGCAGCGCCCGCCCCACGGCGGCCCGCTGCGGCTGCTGGTGCTGGGCGGCAGCCAGGGCGCGCGCGCGCTGAACGCGGCGGTGCCGGAGGCGCTGGCCGCGCCCGGGCAGTCGGTGGACGTGCGCCACCAGGCCGGCGAGAAGCTGCTGGACGAAGCGCGCCAGGCCTACGCCGCGGCCGGCGTGCCGGCGCGGGTGGACGCCTTCATCGCCGACATGGCCGAGGCCTACGCCTGGGCGGACGTGGTGGTCTGCCGCGCCGGCGCGCTGACCCTGGCCGAACTGTGCGCGGTGGGCGTGGCCAGCGTGCTGGTGCCGTTCCCGCAGGCGGTGGACGACCACCAGACCCGCAACGCCGGCTTCCTGGTGGAGCGCGGCGCGGCCGTGCTGCTGCCCCAGTCCGAGGCCCTGGCCGCGCGCCTGCGCGAGACGCTGGACGGCCTGGCGCGCGATCCGGCGCGGGTGGCCGCGATGGCCGAGGCCGCGCGCGCGCTGGCGCGCCCGGACGCCGCACAGCGTGTGGCCGACGCGATCCTGGCCACGATCGAGGAGGCGCGATGACCGCCTACAGCCTGCGCCTGCAGCAGCTCGGCGACCTCGCCAAGGCGTTCCCGCGCGTGCACTTCGTCGGCATCGGCGGGGTCGGCATGAGCGGCATCGCCGAGGTGCTGTGCACGCTGGGTTACCAGGTCAGCGGCTCGGACAACGCCGACAACGCCACCACCCGCCGGCTGGCCGGCCTGGGCGTGGCGATCAGCCGAGGCCACGCCGCCGCCAACGTGCTGGACGCCGATTGCGTGGTGGTCAGCAGCGCGATCAAGGCCGACAACCCCGAACTGATGGAAGCGCGCGCGCAGCGCATCCCGGTGGTGCCGCGCGCGGAGATGCTGGCCGAGCTGATGCGCTTCAAGCGCGGCATCGCGGTGGCCGGCACCCACGGCAAGACCACCACCACCTCGCTCACCGCCAGCGTGCTGGCCGAGGGCGGGCTGGACCCGACCTTCGTGATCGGCGGCCAGCTGCTGGCGGCCGGCGCCAACGCGCGGCTGGGCAAGGGCGACTGGCTGGTGGCCGAGGCCGACGAGAGCGACGGCAGCTTCCTGCGCCTGAACCCGGCGGTGGCCATCGTCACCAACATCGACGCCGACCACCTGGAGAACTACGGCGGCGACTTCGGGCAGGTCAAGCGCGCGTTCTCCGAATTCCTGCACCGGCTGCCGTTCTACGGGCTGGCGGTACTGTGCATCGACGATCCCGAGGTCGCCGCGCTGGCCGCGGCCACCCCGCGCCACGTGGTCACCTACGGCTTCGCCGCCGAGGCCGACGTGCGCGCCGAGGACGTCACGCAGCAGGGCGCGCGCATGCACTTCGCGCTGTGCCTGCCGGACGGCACGCGCACGCCGGTGACCCTGGCGCTGCCGGGCCGCCACAACGTGCAGAACGCGCTGGCCGCCGCCGCCGTGGCCTGGCAGCTGGGCGTGCCCAACGAGGCCATCGCGCGGGCGCTGCAGAACTTCGCCGGCATCGGCCGCCGCTTCAACCAGCTGGCGCGGCTGCCGCTGGCGGCCGGCGGCGACGTGGTGCTGGTGGACGACTACGGCCACCACCCGAAGGAACTGGCGGCGGTGTTCGACGCCGCCCGCGGCGGCTGGCCGGACAAGCGGCTGGTGGTGGCGTTCCAGCCGCACCGCTATTCGCGCACCCGCGACCTGTTCGACGAGTTCGCCGCGGTGCTGTCCACCGTCGACGCGCTGGTGCTGACCGAGGTCTACCCGGCCGGCGAGGCGCCGATCGCCGGCGCCGACGCCAAGGCGCTGGCGCGCTCCATCCGCACCCGCGGCCGGGTCGACCCGGTGGTGGTCGGCGGCGCCGGCGAGCTGCGCGAGGCGCTGGCCGGGATGCTGCACGCCGGCGACCTGCTGCTGATGATGGGCGCGGGCGACATCGGCGCGGCCGCGCAGCAGCTGGCGCGGGCCGGCTTCGAGGGAGACGGCGCATGAGCATGCACGCGTTCCCCCCCTTGCGAATCACCGACCCGCGCGACTTCGGCCGCGTCGCCGTGCTGATGGGCGGCAGCAGCGCCGAGCGCGAGGTCTCGCTGGACTCCGGGGCCAACGTGCTGCAGGCGCTGCGCTCGCGCGGGGTCGACGCCCACGCCGTGGACGGCATCCCGGCGCTGGTCGACGCGCTGGTGCACGGCCGGTTCGACCGCGTGTTCAACATCCTGCACGGGGGCGATGGCGAGAACGGCGTGCTGCAGGGCCTGCTGCAGGGCTTCGAAGTGCCCTACACCGGCCCCGGCGTGCTGGGCAGCGCGCTGACGCTGGACAAGATCCGCACCAAGCAGGTGTGGCAGTCGGCCGGGCTGCCCACCGCGCGCTTCGCGCGCATCGCCCCGGGCGGCGACCTGGCGGCGGCGGTGCGCGAACTCGGGCTGCCGGTGTTCGTGAAGCCGTCGACCGAAGGCTCCAGCGTGGGCGTGTTCCGGGTGCTGTCGGAGGCCGACCTGGCGCCGGCGCAGGCGTTCGCGGCCGGCTACCCGGGCGAGCTGCTCGCCGAGCAGATGCTGACCGCCGGCGAATTCACCGTGGGCGTGGTCGGGGACGTGGTGCTGCCGTCGGTGCGCATCGTCCCGGCGGCCGGCTGGTACGACTACCACGCCAAGTACATCGCCGACGACACCCAGTACCTCTGCCCCGGCCTGCACGGCGACGACGAGGACGAGATCCGCGCCCTGGCGCTGGCCGGCTTCCGCGCCGCCGGCTGCAGCGGCTGGGGCCGGGTCGACGTGATGCGCCACGGCGACGGCCGGCTGATGCTGATGGAGGTCAACACCGCCCCCGGCATGACCAGCCATTCGCTGGTGCCGAAGGCCGCGCGCCAGCTGGGCTGCGCGTTCGAGGAGCTGTGCTGGCGCATCCTGGAACAGTCGATGGAGCCGCGCGCATGAGCGCGATGCTGCGGCTGCTGGCCTGGGCGCTGGCGCTGGCGCTGGTGGCGCTGCCGGTGGTGGCGCTGGTCAACGGCTGGGTCGGCGGCGAGCGGTGGCCGCTGCGGGTGCTGCGCGTGCAGGGCCAGCTGCAGCGGGTGGACGAGGCGCGGCTGCGCGCCACCGTGCTGCCGTACGCGCGGCGCGGCTTCTTCGCGGTGCCGCTGGGCCAGGTCCAGCACGCGGTGGCGGCGCTGCCGTGGGTGGAGCGCGCGGAAGTGCGCAAGCACTGGCCGGACGTGCTGGAAGTGCGCATCCGCGAACACCGCCCGTTCGCCCGCTGGGGCCAGGACCGGCTGCTGTCCGAGTCGGGGCGGCTGTTCCCGGCCGCGCGGGTGAAGGTGCCCGCCGGCCTGCCGCGGCTCGACGGCCCCGACGGCCGGGTGGCGGAGGTGGTGGCGCTGTACAACCAGGCGCGCGAGCTGCTGGCCAACGCCGGCGGCATCGCCGGGGTGGCGCTGGACCGCCGCGGCAGCTGGTCGATCGCGATGGCCGACGGCACCCGCGTGGTGCTGGGCCGCAACGACCCGCAGCCGCGCCTGGAGCGCTTCGCCGCCCTGCTGCCGCGGCTGCGCGCCGAGCACGCCGGCCGCCGGCTGGTGCGCGCCGACCTGCGCTACACGAACGGATTCTCGCTGGTGTGGGCGGACCTGCCGAAGCAGGGCGCACGCACGGCCGCGCCACTCCCCCGGCCGCTGGCGGCCCTGCCGCGCGCGGCGGCAATGATGGAAGGAACTGCATGAACCGCAAGGGCGACAAGTCGCTGATCGTCGGGCTCGACATCGGCACCTCCAAGGTCACCGCGCTGGTGGGCGAATACGCCCCCGGGGAGCCGATCGAGGTGATCGGGATCGGCTCCCACGAATCGCGCGGGCTGCGCCGCGGGGTGGTGGTGGACATCGACTCCACCGTGCAGTCGATCCAGCGCGCGGTCGAGGAGGCCGAGCTGATGGCCGGCTGCGAGGTGCGCAGCGTGTACGCCTCGATCAGCGGCAACCACGTGCAGTGCCGCAACTCCCAGGGCATCGCCCCGATCCGCGACGGCGAGGTGACCTACGCCGACCTGGACCGGGTGCTGGAGGCGGCCAAGGCGGTGGCCATCCCGGCCGACCAGCGGATCCTGCATGCGATCCCGCGCGACTACGTGCTGGACGATTCGCAGGAAGGCATCCGCAACCCGGTCGGCATGACCGGCGTGCGCCTGGAGGTGCACGCGCACCTGGTGGTGTGCGCGCAGTCGGCCGCCGCCAACATCACCAAGTGCGTGCAGCGCTGCGGCCTGCAGGTGGACGACCTGGTGCTGTCCTCGCTGGCGTCCAGCACCGCGGTGCTGACCCCGGACGAGCGCGAGCTGGGCGTGGTGCTGGTCGACATGGGCGCCGGCACCACCGACATCGCGGTGTTCGTGCAGGGCGCGATCTGCCACACCGCCAGCCTGCCGGTGGCGGGCGACAAGGTGACCGAGGACATCGCGCACATGCTGCGCACCCCCACCCCCGAGGCCGAGCAGATCAAGGTCCGCTACGCCTGCGCGCTGGCCCAGCTGGCGCGCGCCGAGGAAAGCATCCAGGTACCCAGCGTGGGCGACCGCCCGCCGCGGCGGATGCCGCGCCACGCGCTGGCGCAGGCGGTGCAGGCGCGCTACGAGGAGATCTTC
>CAMLJA010000139.1 GCA_946480065.1 uncultured Thermomonas sp.
GATCGTGCCCACGTTCACGTGGGGCTTGGTGCGCTCGAACTTACCCTTTGCCATGTTGGTTCACCTTGCTAATCGTGTGTGTGGTCCGCGCCGCCGGGGCGGCGCGGGGATCGTGTGGATCAGGCCTTCTTGATCACCGACTCGGCGATGTTGTTCGGCGCTTCCTCGTAGTGGTCGAATTCCATCGTGAAGGTGGCGCGACCCTGTGACATCGAGCGCAGCGAGGTGGCGTAGCCGAACATCTCGCCCAGCGGGATCATCGCGTTGATGATCTTGCCCGACGGGCTGTCGTCCTGGCCCTGCAGCACGCCGCGGCGGCGGCTCACGTCGCCCATCACGTCGCCCAGGTAGTCCTCGGGGCTGACGATCTCGACCTTCATGATCGGTTCCAGCAGGACCGGGTCGGCCTTGCGGAAACCTTCCTTGAACGCCATCGAGGCGGCGAGCTTGAACGCCATTTCCGACGAGTCGACGTCGTGGTACGAGCCGAACACCAGCTTGACCTTGACGCCCACCACCGGATAGCCGGCCAGCGGCCCGCTGGTGATGGTCTCGCGAATGCCCTTCTCGACCGCCGGGATGAATTCCTTCGGGATGACGCCGCCGGTGATCTCGTTGATGAACAGGAAGTCGTTCTTGACGTCCGGGCTGGCCTTGTCCTCGGCGGTCATCGGCGACAGCTCGATCACCACGTGGCCGTACTGGCCCTTGCCGCCCGACTGCTTGGCGTGCTTGTAGTCGCTCTTGACGTCCGACTTGCGGATGGTCTCGCGGTAGGCGACCTGCGGCTTGCCGACGTTGGCCTCGACGTTGAACTCGCGCTTCATGCGGTCCACGAGGATGTCCAGGTGCAGCTCGCCCATGCCGGCGATGATGGTCTGGCCGGATTCCTCGTCGGTGCGCACGCGGAAGCTGGGGTCTTCCTGGGCGAGGCGGCTCAGGGCGTTGCCCATCTTCTCCTGGTCGGACTTGGTCTTCGGCTCGACGGCCATCGAGATCACCGGCTCCGGGAAGCTCATGCGCTCGAGCACGATCGGCGCGTCCAGCGAGCACAGGGTGTCGCCCGTGGTCACGTCCTTCAGGCCCACGGCGGCGGCGATGTCGCCGGCCAGCACTTCCTTGATCTCGTCGCGGTTGTTGGAGTGCATCTGCAGCAGGCGGCCGATGCGCTCCTTCTTGCCCTTGACCGAGTTCAGCACCTGGTCGCCGGCATTCAGGGTGCCGGAGTAGACGCGGAAGAAGGTCAGCGAGCCCACGAACGGATCCGTCATGATCTTGAACGCCAGCGCCGAGAACGGCGCCTTGTCGTCCGACTTGCGGGTCAGTTCCTTGGTCTCGTCGTCCACGTCCACGCCGCGCACGTCCGGCACGTCGACCGGCGACGGCAGCAGCTTGATGACGCCGTCCAGCATCGCCTGCACGCCCTTGTTCTTGAACGCGCTGCCGCAGAACATCGGCACGATCTCGGTGTTCAGGGTGCGCTGGCGCAGCGCCGAAACGATCTCGTCCTCGCTCAGCTCCTCGCCGCCGAGGTACTTGTCCATCAGCTCTTCGTTGGCTTCGGCCGCGGCCTCCACCATGTAGTTGCGGGCCTCCTCGGCCACGTCCTTCAGGTCGGCCGGGATGTCGCGGTACTCGAAGTTCATGCCCTGCGAGGCGGTATCCCAGTGGATCGCCTTCATCTTCAGCAGGTCGACCACGCCCTCGAAGCCGTCCTCGGCGCCAACCGGCACCTGCATCGGCACCGGCACCGCGCCCAGGCGGGCCTTCAGCTGGTCGCGGACCTTGAAGAAGTTCGCGCCGGTGCGGTCCATCTTGTTGACGAACGCGATGCGCGGGACGTGGTACTTGTTGGCCTGGCGCCACACGGTCTCGGACTGCGGCTGCACGCCGCCCACGGCGCAAAGCACGAACACCGCGCCGTCGAGCACGCGCAGCGAACGCTCGACCTCGATGGTGAAATCGACGTGCCCGGGGGTATCGATGATGTTGAAGCGGTGCTCCGGGAAGGACTTGTCCATCCCCTTCCAGAAGGCGGTGGTGGCGGCGGACTGGATCGTGATGCCACGCTCCTGCTCCTGCTCCATCCAGTCCATGGTCGCGGCGCCATCGTGCACTTCGCCGATCTTGTGGCTCTTGCCGGTGTAGAACAGGATGCGCTCGGACGTGGTGGTCTTGCCGGCATCGATGTGGGCCATGATGCCGAAGTTGCGGTAACGCTCGATGGGAGTGCTGCGGGCCACGGTCTGTCTCTCGTCTTGGTCCGTCGAAACGGGATTTGGGAAACCGGCTTGCCGGATTCCGGATGGCCGATGGCCGCCTTGCGGCGGCCGTCGGTTGGTGTGCAGGACGAACCTGCGCGGCGCTTGTGCTCTGCGCCCTGCGGGCTTACCGGGCCCGCGCCGACAGTCTTACCAGCGGTAGTGGGCGAACGCCTTGTTGGCCTCGGCCATGCGGTGCGTTTCCTCGCGCTTCTTGATCGCGCCGCCGCGGTTCTCGGACGCGTCGATCAGCTCGCCGGCCAGCTTGCGCGGCATGCTGTTCTCGCCGCGCTTGCGCGCCGACTCGATCAGCCAGCGCATCGCCAGCGCCATGCGGCGGGACGAACGCACCTCGACCGGCACCTGGTAGGTGGCGCCGCCGACGCGGCGGGACTTGACCTCGACCGACGGGGACACGTTGCCCAGCGCCTTCTCGACCAGCTCCAGCGCGTTCGGGTTCTTCTCGCCGATGGCGTCCATCGCGCCGTAGACGATCTTCTCGGCGACCGACTTCTTGCCGCTCTGCATCACCATGTTGATGAAGCGGGCGATGGTTTCGCTTCCGTGCTTCGGGTCCGGCAGCACCGAGCGCTGCGGAGTATTGCCTTTACGGGACATGTTGGATAACCCCTACGAGATTCTGTTGGGCGCGTGCGGGACGCGCGATCAGGACTTCGGGCGCTTGGCGCCGTACTTGGAACGGGCCTGGCGGCGCTTGGCCACGCCGGCGGCGTCCAGCGAGCCGCGCACGGTGTGGTAGCGCACGCCCGGAAGGTCCTTGACGCGGCCGCCGCGGATCAGCACCACGCTGTGCTCCTGCAGGTTGTGGCCTTCGCCGCCGATGTACGAGATGACCTCGTAGCCGTTGGTCAGGCGCACCTTGGCCACCTTGCGCAGGGCCGAGTTCGGCTTCTTCGGGGTGGTGGTGTACACGCGGGTGCACACGCCGCGGCGCTGCGGGCAGTTGGCCAGCGCGGGCGAGGTGCTCTTGTAGGTTTCCGGGCTGCGCGGCTTGCGCACGAGCTGGTTGATCGTTGCCATTTCGGGGCTCGGTTGGCGGGCCTGGGGCCCTTGTATGAGACGACGCCGGCCGGATCGATGGCAATCCGGCCGACATAGACGAAAAAGTATAGCCCGCGTCCGACCCTTCGGTCAAACGAGGCCATACCGATGAACCCGGGGACGGCTGGGCCGGCCACCTGGTCGATCTGCGATCCCGCCCGTCCTTGGGCCCAACACGAGGCGCTCCGTGCGCCTCATTTGGTGATCTGGATGGCCGAAGCCATCGACATGCTTGTCAGCAAGGGCGCGGAGTATACGCCGCGCCCGCGTCCGGCGCCAGCGCCCGCCGCGGGGCGGGCGCCGGTGGACCGCCCTACTCGGCGGCGTCTTCCTCCGCGGCTTCCGCGACCGGTTCCCCGGCCAGGGTCGCCATCTCCGCCTCGGTCAGGCCGGAGGCGTTCTTGCGGCGCTGGGTGTGGTACGCCAGGCCGGTGCCCGCCGGGATCAGGCGGCCCACGATCACGTTCTCCTTCAGCCCGCGCAGGGTGTCGCGGGTGCCGCGCACCGCGGCCTCCGTGAGCACGCGGGTGGTCTCCTGGAACGACGCGGACGAGATGAACGACTCGGTCGCCAGCGAGGCCTTGGTGATCCCCAGCAGGACCGGCTCCACCTTGGCGAGGATCTCGTTCCTGGCGGCCAGGCGCGCGTTCTCCTCGATCGCGCGCTGGCGCTCGACCTGCTCGCCGGCCAGGTACTTGCTGTCGCCGCCGTCCACGATCTCGACCTTGCGCAGCATCTGGCGAATGATCACCTCGATGTGCTTGTCGTTGATCTTCACGCCCTGCAGGCGGTAGACGTCCTGGATCTCCTTGACCAGGTAGGCGGCCAGTTCCTCGACCCCCTTCAGGCGCAGGATGTCCTGCGGGCTCGGCTCGCCGTCCACCACGGTCTCGCCCTTCTCCACGTGCTCGCCCTCGAACACGATGATCTGGCGGTACTTGGGGATCAGCTCCTCGTGCTCCTTGCCGTCGACTTCCTTGATGATCAGGCGCTGCTTGCCCTTGGTGTCCTTGCCGAAGCTGACCATGCCGGAGACTTCGGCCAGCACGGCCGCTTCCTTCGGCTTGCGCGCCTCGAACAGGTCGGCCACGCGCGGCAGGCCGCCGGTGATGTCGCGGGTCTTCGACGCCTCCTGCGGGATCTTGGCGACCACGTCGCCCACGCCCACGGGCGCGCCGTCCTGCAGGTTGACGATCGAGCGCGGCGGCAGCATGTACTGCGCCGGCAGGTCGGTGCCCGGGATGGTCAGGTCCTTGCCGGCCTTGTCCACGATCCGCACCAGCGGGCGCAGGTCCTTGGCCTGGGCGCCGCGGCGCTTGGGATCGGTGATCTCGCGCGAGGCGAGGCCGGTCAGGTCGTCGGTCTTCTCGATCACGGTCACGCCGTCGACGAAGTCGACGAAGCGCATGAAGCCCGCCACTTCCGAGACGATCGGGTGGTTGTGCGGGTCCCAGTTGGCCACGGTCTGGCCGGCCTTCACCTCGCCGCCGTCCTTGACGTTGATCATCGCGCCGTACGGGAGCTTGTAGCGCTCGCGCTCGCGGCCGTGGTTGTCCAGCACCGACAGCTCGCCCGAACGCGAGACCGCCACCAGGTGGCCGCCCGCGTGCTGCACCGACTTGAGGTTGTTGAACTTGACCGAGCCGGTGGTCTTGACCGTCACGTTGTCGATCGCCGCCGCGCGCGATGCCGCGCCGCCGATGTGGAACGTGCGCATCGTCAGCTGGGTGCCCGGCTCGCCGATCGACTGCGCGGCGACCACGCCGACCGCCTCGCCGTGGTTGACCAGGTGGCCACGGCCCAGGTCGCGGCCGTAGCAGTGCGCGCACACGCCGAACGGCGCCTCGCAGGTGATGGTCGAGCGCACGTCGATGGCCTGCACGCTGGCGTCCTCCAGCTTCTGCACCCAGGCCTCGTCCAGCAGGGTGTTGCGGGTGACGAACGGATCCTCGTCGTTGCCCGGCAGGAACACGTCGCGGGCCACGATGCGGCCCAGCACGCGGTCGCGCAGCGGCTCGACCACGTCGCCGCCTTCCACGATCGGGGTCATGGTCAGGCCGTTGAGCGTGCCGCAGTCGGTCTCGGTGATCACCACGTCCTGCGCCACGTCGACCAGGCGGCGGGTCAGGTAGCCGGAGTTCGCGGTCTTCAGCGCGGTGTCCGCGAGGCCCTTGCGGGCGCCGTGGGTCGAGATGAAGTACTGCTGGACGTTCAGGCCCTCGCGGAAGTTCGAGGTGATCGGGGTCTCGATGATCGAACCGTCCGGCTTGGCCATCAGGCCGCGCATGCCGGCCAGCTGGCGGATCTGCGCCT
>CAMLJA010000140.1 GCA_946480065.1 uncultured Thermomonas sp.
CGCTGCAGCTGCACGTCGATCTGCGCGAACGCATTCCTGAATGCGTTGCGGGCGGTCACCAGGCCGTTGTAGATGCCCACGCCCCAGAGCGCCACCACCACCACGATTGCGAGCACGATCAACAAACTAGCCATCGAACTTCCCCTTGTTCATGCAAAGCCCGCGTGCGGCGCTAGAATCGGGCGGTACTCGAAAGCATACGCAGGGGGCACAGCCGATGAAAGACGTCAACACTCGGCGGGCATGGCGTATCGGCGCGGTGGCCACCCTGCTGTCGGTGGCGCTGGGTTCCGCCGCGCAGAGCGGCCTGCACTGGCAGGGCGCGGCCGCGGCCGCGGGTTCGACCGTCGCCACGGCGGCGCCCGCGCCGGCACCGGTGGCACCGCAGCCGCCGCCACAGCCGGCCGCGGTCGACGTGCGCACGGTGGATGCGGTCGCGCGCCAGCTGGTGGACGGTGGCCGCATCCCCGGGCTGGCGGTGGCGATCGTGCAGGACGGTCGCGTCCTCAGCGCCCGCGGCTACGGCGTGACCGACGCGCGCGGCGGCGAGCCCATCGACGCCCACACCGTGTTCCGGCTGGCGTCGCTCTCCAAGGCGTTCGCCGGCACCGTGACCGGCTTGCTGGTGAACGACGGGGTGCTGCGCTGGGACAGCCACCTGGTGGACTACCTGCCCGATTTCCGGCTGTCGCGCCCGCACGCCGCCGAGCAGGTCACCGTCGCCGACGTCCTCAGCCACCGGGTGGGCCTGACCCGCAACGCCTACGACCGCGACCTCGAGGCCGACGCCGATTTCCATACCCTGACCCGGCGCCTGGCGGAGGCACCGATGACCTGCGCGCCCGGCCAGTGCTACGCCTACCAGAACGTCGCCTTCAGCCTGATCGGCGACGTGGTGTTCGCCGCCACCGGGCGCTTCTACAGCGAGGAAGTGGCGCGCCGGATCTTCAAGCCGCTGGGCATGCACGACGCCAGCTACGGCCTGGAGGGGATCGAGGCCAGCGCGCGCTGGGCCCGGCCGCACGTGCGCGGCCGCGGCGGCTGGGTGCCGCTGATGCCGAAGCCGAACTACTACCGGGTGGCGCCCGCCGCCGGCGTCAACGCCAGCATCAGCGACATGGCGCAGTGGCTGATCGCGCAGACCGGGCACCGCCCCGACGTGCTGCCGGCCCCGCTGCTGGCCACCCTGCACACGCCGGTGGTGGAGACCCCGAGCGAAATCCGCGGTTCGTCGTGGCGCCGCGCGCGCCTCAGCGATGCCGGCTACGCGCTTGGCTGGCGCGTGTACGACTACGCCGGCCACCAGGTGGTGTTCCATGGCGGCGCGGTGCAGGGTTATCGCGGCGCCATCGCGCTGCTGCCCGAACGCGACCTGGGCATCGTGCTGCTGTGGAACAGCGAAAGCGCCCTGCCCTCCGCGCTGGTGCCCACCCTGCTCGACCAGGCGCTGGGCCTGAGCGGGGGCGAATGGCTGGACGAGGACATCGAGGTCCCCGAACCCGGCCTGTACGCCGGCAAGCGCGAAGCGGCGGGCGTGGAAGCCTCGGCCGCCCAGGCCTCGCCGTTCTGACGCGGCGCGGCGGCAACGGCCGCCGCCCGCCCATCCGCGGGCCGCGAACGGGCCTGCGACGCACCTGAAAAAAGAAACCCCTCCCGCCTGGGCAACGGGAAGGGTCTGCAGGGATTGCGTCAGCCTGGTCGAGCCAGGCGTCTTTACATCACATCATCGGCGCGGGCATCGCCGGCATGGCGACCGGCTTGGCCTTCTTGGCCGCCTTCTTCTTCGCCGCGGGCTTCTTGGCAGCCGGCTTCTTGGCCGCAGCCTTCTTCGCCGCCGGCTTCTTGGCGGCGGACTTCTTCACCGCCTTCTTCGCCGCCGGCTTCTTGGCGGCCTTCTTCACCGTCTTCTTGGCGGCGGACTTCTTCGCGACCTTCTTCGCCGCCGGCTTCTTGGCGGCCTTCTTCACCGCCTTCTTGGCGGTGGCCTTCTTCGCGACCTTCTTCACGGCCTTCTTCGCCGCCGGCTTCTTGGCGGCGGACTTCTTCACCGCCTTCTTGGCGGCGGACTTCTTCGCGACCTTCTTCGCCGCCGGCTTCTTGGCGGCCTTCTTCACCGCCTTCTTGGCGGCAGGTTTCTTCGCAGCTTTCTTAACGGCCATGGGATGGCTCCTCGTCAATGGGTTACAGCAGGTTGAGCCCAGTTTCCAAACACACCGCGGGTATCGGACCCGCGATCGACCGCCGGCGCGCGACGCGCGCCGGACCGGATGGGGCAACGGCAGCGGGGGCGCCCGCTGCCGGTTTCGGGCGACGCGCGCCCAACAAAAAACCCGCGGCGCTGGCGCTGCAGGTTCCTGTCATCGACGACTCCTTGGGTGGCGAGCCCGCTTTTCGCGGGGGAAGCGATGCCGACGTCCACCGTCTGGATGCTGCTGGCGGAGGTGCGTGTGTCGCGGACGGCTATCGCGTTGGATTCGATCACTCGCTTCTGCAGGGAACGTCTGCTGGGCGAAACCTAATCACGGTTTTTTCCACTGTCAACAACCGGCGCGCGAATTTTTTCCGTGCCATCCAGGCCCGGCGGCGCGGACGGCCGGGCGTGCGCGTCGGCGTCGGCGATCCTGCGCATCGGCAACACCCGGCACTGCCGCAGGCAAGCGGCCTGCATGCCAATGCCGGCGCGGCCCTCAGCGGATGTGGTGATTTTTTGTCCAGCCATTTGCAGGGCTGCGCCGGCAGCGCCCGACGCGCCGGCGCGACGCCGCGCGGACGCGGCCGCCCGCGCGCGGGCGACGCCGCGAAGCGCATCGTTTTCGCGTTGCACAAGTCGGTTTGCGCGAAAACTGCGCGGACTTTCCCGGCCGATCGGGGCGACGGACGCGCGACGCGCCGCCGGAAAAACGCGGAACCCGCGACGTCGCCGCCGCGGGTTCCGTGGATCACGCCTGCCGCGAAGCGGGTCAGTGGTCTTCGTCCTCGAGCAGCTCGGCGTAGTCGTCCGGGGCGAGCAGTTCGTTGAGCTGCTCGGCGTCCTCGATCTGCAGGGTGAACAGCCAGCCGTCGCCGTAGGCGTCCTCGTTGATCGTCTCGGGCTTGTCGGCCAGCGAGGCGTTGACCTCGAGCACCTTGCCGCTGACCGGCGCGTACACGTCCGAGGCCGCCTTCACCGACTCGACCACGGCGCAGGCATTGCCGGCCTCCACGCGGTCGCCGACGTTGGGCAGCTCGACGTACACCAAATCGCCCAGCAGGCCCTGGGCGTGGTCGGAGATGCCCACGGTGGCCTTGCCGTCGCCTTCGACGCGGAGCCATTCGTGGGATTTGAGGAACTTGAGGTCGCCGGGGATCTCGCTCATGGCTGGCTCCAGGGAGAACGTTGCGTGGTGGGGATGCGGGAAGTCTAGCGAAGCGCGGGTGGAAAAATCAGATCCCGGGCTGCACGGCGTTGTCGCGGACGAAAGGGAACCGGACCACCCGCACCGGCACCTCGCGGCCGCGGATGTCCACCCGCACCTCGCCCGGGGCGCCGCCCGGGATGCGGGCGAACGCGATCGCCTTGCCGATGGTCGGCGAGAAGGTGCCCGAGAGGATCTCGCCCTCGCCGTTGGCGGTCAGCACCTTCTGGCCGTGGCGCAGCACGCCCTTCTCGTCCATCACCAGGCCCACCATCTGGCGGGCGGTGCCGGCGGCCTGCTGGGCCTCCAGCGCGGCGCGGCCGATGAAGTCGCGCCCCTCGTCCAGCGAGACGGTCCAGGCCAGCGCGGCCTCGAACGGCGTCACGTCCTCGTCCATGTCCTGGCCGTACAGGTTCATGCCGGCCTCCAGGCGCAGGGTGTCGCGCGCGCCCAGGCCGGCCGGCTTCACGCCCGCCGCCAGCAGCGCGTTCCAGAACGCGACGGTCTGCGCTTCCGGCACGATCACCTCGAAGCCGTCCTCGCCGGTGTAGCCGGTGCGGGCGACGAACACCTCCACGCCATCGACCGTGGTCGCCGCGCGGGCCGCGAAGCGGGCCAGCCTGGACACCGGCGCGCGGTCGTCCTCGCGCAGCAGGCCGATCACCTTGTCGCGCGCGTTCGGGCCCTGCACCGCGACCATGCCGAACTCGGGGCGCTCCTTCACCGCGACGCCGAACGGCCTGGCCTGTTCCGTGATCCACGCCAGGTCCTTGTCGCGGGTGGCTGCGTTGACGACCAGGCGGAACCAGTCCTCGGACATGAAGTAGACGATCAGGTCGTCGATGACGCCACCGCGCTCGTTGAGCATGGCGGTGTACAGCGCCTTGCCCGGCTTCTGCAGCTTGTCCACCGAGTTGGCGACCAGGCGGCGCAGGAACTCGCGGGCGCGCGCGCCTTCCAGGTCGACCACGGTCATGTGGCTGACGTCGAACATGCCGGCGTCGCGGCGCACCTGGTGGTGCTCGTCGATCTGCGAGCCGTAGTGGATCGGCATGTCCCAGCCGCCGAAGTCCACCATCCTGGCGCCCAGCGCGCGGTGGGTCTCGTTGAGGACGGTCTTCTGGGTCATGCGGGATCCGGCGTGGGGAGGGAACCCCGATTATCCCAGAGCCGGCGCGCCGGGCGCGCGCCTCAGGCCGGTTCCACCCGCAGGGTCATGGCATCGCCGCCGACCACCCGCACGCGGGTGCCGGCCGGCAGGTCCGGCCCGGCCACGTCCCAGTAGGCGTCGGCGATCTGCACCCGGCCACGCCCCTCCACGATCGCCTGCTCCAGCGGCAGCACCCGGCCGACCAGCGCGGCGGTGCGGCGGTTGAGCGCCGGCTGGTCGCTGGTGCGGCCGCGGCCGCGGAACCAGCGCCGGTAGACCTGCACCCAGGCGAAGCCCAGCACCACGAAGGCGGCCACCTGCGCCAGCACCGGGATGTCCGGCACCACCAGCACGCCCACCAGCATGCATGCCGCCGCCAGCCCCAGCCACAGCATGAACGCGCCCGGCGCCAGCGCCTCCGCCGCGAACAGCAGCAGCGCCAGCGCCGACCAGGCGAACACGTCCCAGCGCATCGCTCAGCCCCCTGCCTTCGGCAGCGGCCGCGGCGGCGCCTGCCGGTCCAGCGCGTCCTTCGCCAGCTCGGCGATGCCGGCCAGCGAGCCGATCACGCCCGCGGACTCCATCGGCATCATCACGAACTTCTGGTTCGGCGCCTCGGCCAGCGCCTTGAACGCCTCGATGTACTTCTGCGCCACGAAGTAGTTGATCGCCTGCACGTTGCCGCCGGCGATGGCGTCGGACACCACCCGGGTGGCGTTGGCCTCGGCCTCGGCCAGGCGCTCGCGGGCCTCGGCCTGGCGGAACGCGGCCTCCTTCTGGCCCTCGGCCGACAGGATCGCCGACTGCTTCTCGCCCTCGGCCTTGAGGATCTCGGCCTGGCGGAAGCCCTCGGCCTCCAGGATGTTGGCGCGCTTCTCGCGCTCGGCCTTCATCTGCCGGGCCATGGAGTCGACCAGGTCGCGCGGCGGCTGGATGTCCTTCAGCTCGATGCGGTTGACCTTCAGCCCCCACGGATGGGTGGCCTGGTCGACCGCGTGCAGCACCTTGGTGTTGATCTCGTCGCGCTTGGACAGCGACTCGTCCAGGTCCATC
>CAMLJA010000141.1 GCA_946480065.1 uncultured Thermomonas sp.
AACCACGTCGGCAAGTTCGCCGACACGAGCGAGCAGGGCCGCGCGGTGCGCCACGAGGCGTTCGAGGCGATCGTGCTGCTGCTCAACCCGATCACCCCGCACGTGAGCCACGCCCTGTGGCAGGTGCTGGGCCACCCCGAGGAACTGCTGGAGGACATCCCGTTCCCGCAGGCCGATCCGGCCGCGCTGGTGCGCGATGCGGTCACCCTGGCGGTACAGGTCAACGGCAAGCTGCGCGGGACCATCCAGGCCGCGCCCGATGCCACCCGCGAGGCGGTCGAGGCGCTGGCGCTGGCGGAGCCGGCGGTGGCGAAGTTCCTGGAGGGCCAGGCGGTCCGCAAGGTGATCGTGGTGCCCGGCAAGATCGTGAACATCGTGGCCGCCGGTTGATCGCTTAGACTCCCGCCATGACCCGCCTTGCCCCCGTCTTCGCCCTGTGCGCCGTCCTGCTGGCCGGCTGCGGCTTCCACCTGCGCAACGCGCTGGACCTGCCCGACAACCTGGGCCCGGTGCGGGTGGTCGCCTCCGATCCCTACAGCGCGCTGGCCGAGTCGATCGCCGACGGCCTGCGCCGGGCCGGCGCGCAGCCGGCCGCGGAAGGCGCACGCGACGGCGTGGCCACCCTGCGGGTGCTGTCCGAGCAGTGGGCCGACACCGCGATCAGCCACGACCAGTTCGGCCGCGCGCAGGAGTTCTCGCTGCGCTACGCGGTCATCTTCAGCATGGCCCGCGCCGACGGCAGCCCGGTGGTGCCGCAGCAGGCGGTGGAGCTGTCGCGCGACTACCTGGCGCCGGCGGTGGATTCCATCGGCAAGGCCAGCGAACGCGAGCTGCTGGTGCGCGAGCTGCGCCGCGACATGGCCGCCGCCATCCTGCGCCGCGTCGACGCGGCCTCGCAGCCGGCCGACGCGGCGCGCTGACGCCGCCGGACCGCGCCGTGGAGTCCAGCCCGGACCGTTTCCCCGCCCTGGTGGGCGAGGGCGCGCTGCGCCCCGCCTACCTGGTCGCCGGCCAGGAGGCGCTGCTGGTGCTGGAGGCGGCCGACGCGGTGCGCGCGGCCGCGCGCGCGCAGGGCATCGGCGAGCGCGAGGTGCACGACATGGAGGGCCGCGACGCCGACTGGGGCGCGCTGGACGCGGCGATCCACGCCCCCAGCCTGTTCGCCAGCCGGCGCGTGGTCGAGGTCCGCCTGCCCACCGGCAAGCCCGGCGCGGAGGGCGGCAAGCTGATCGCCGCGTTCTGCGCCGCCCCCCCGCCGGACGTGGTGCTGCTGGTGGTGGCGCAGGACTGGTCGCGGGCGCACGCCGGCAAGTGGAGCGAGGCGATCGGGCGGGTGGGCCACAGCTGCATCGCCTGGACGGTCAAGCCGCACGAGCTGGAGGCATGGATCGGCCGGCGCCTGCGCAGCCGCGGGCTGAAGGCCACCGCCGACGCGGTGGCGCGGCTGGCCCAGCGGGTGCAGGGCAACCTGCTGGCGGCCGCGCAGGAAGTCGACAAGCTGGCGCTGCTGGCCGAACCCGGCGACGCCGCGCTGGACGGCGCGCGGATGGAGGCGCTGGTGGCGGATTCCGCCCGCTACGACGTCTTCCGCCTGGTCGACGCCGCGCTCAACGGGCAGCCCGCGCAGGTCGCGCGCATCGTCGCCGGCCTGCGGGCCGAGGGCGAGGCCATCCCGGCGCTGATGGGCATGGTGGTGAAGGAACTGCAGGCCGCCGCCGCGCTGGCGCGGGCGCGCGACTTCGCCGGCGAATGCAGGGCGCTGCGGATCTGGGACGCCAAGCAGGCGGTATACAAGCGCGCGCTGGCGCGCCACCCGCCCGCGCGCTGGCAGCGCTTCCTGGTCGAGGCCGGCAAGGTCGACCGCATTTCCAAGGGCCGCGGCCGCGCCGGCGAGGCCAGCGATCCGTGGCTGCAGCTGGAGCGCCTGCTGCTGGCGATCGCGGAGCCCGGCGCGGGGCGGCTGCTGGCCTCGTGAGCACGCCGCGGCTGCTGGTCTGCTACGGGGGCACCTTCGACCCGGTGCACAACGGCCACCTGGCGATCGCCCGCGGCGCGCGCGACGCGCTGGCCGCGCGGGTGGCGCTGCTGCCCGCCCACGACCCGCCGCACAAGGCCGCCACCCGCGCCACGGCCGCGCAGCGCGCGGAGATGCTGGAGCTGGCCGTGGCCGGGGAGCCGGGCCTCGCGGTGGACCGCCGCGAGCTGGCGCGCAGCGGCCCCTCCTACAGCGTGGACACCCTGGCCGGCCTGCGCTCGTCGCTGGGCCCGGCGGCGCCGATCGCCTGGCTGGTCGGCACCGACTCGCTGCTGCAGCTGCACACCTGGCACCGCTGGCGCGAGCTGTTCCGGCTCGCGCACGTGCTGGCGGTCCCGCGCCCCGGCGCCGCGGTGGACGCCCGCCGGCTGGCGGCGCAGGCGCCGGCGGTGCTGGCCGAGATCGCCGACCGCTGGCTGCCCCCGGCGGCGATGGCGGACAGTCCCTGCGGCGGGTTCGCGCTGCTGCCGCTGGCGGAACTGCGGCCGGAATCGTCCACCGAGCTGCGCCGCCGGATCGCTGCCGGCGAGGCCGGCTGGGAGGCCTGGGTGCCGCCGGCGGTGGCGGCCTACATCCGCCTCCACGGGCTCTACACCGGGCCCGGGGATATACTGCAGGCCACTCCCGAGAGCGATCGCCCTTGACCACCACCGCCCACGTCATCAAGACCAGCCTGCCCACCCCGCCGCCGTCGGTCGACGCCCTGCTCGAGGCCGTGCGCGACGCGCTGGAGGAACTCAAGGCCAAGGACGCGGTGGAGATCGACGTGCGCGGCAAGAGCAGCGTCTGTGACTACATGGTCGTCGCCTCCGGCACCTCCACCCGCCACGTGAAGTCGGTGGCCGACGAGGTGGTGCGCTTCGCCAAGAAGCTCGACGTCATGCCGCTGGGCGTGGAGGGCGAGCGCGAGGCCGAATGGGTGCTGGTGGACCTGGGCGACGTGGTGGTGCACGTGATGCTGCCGCGGGTGCGCGAGTTCTATGCGCTGGAACGGCTGTGGACCGTCGGCGACCAGCATCCCGACGAGCCCGCGGGCGACCCCCGCGACTGAGCCGTTGAAGGCCACCCTGGTCGCCGTCGGCGAACGCGCGCCCGCTTGGGTGGCGGAGGGGTTCGCGGACTACCGCAAGCGGCTGTCGCACTGGCTCCCGCTGGAGCTGGTGGAGGTCGCGCCCGGGGTCCGCGGCAAGGGCCGCGACACCGCCCGGGCGATGGCGGACGAGGGCGCGCGCGTACTGGCCGCGCTGCCGAAGAACGCCCACGTGGTGGCGCTGGAGGGGCGCGGCCGGATGCATTCCTCGGAACAGCTGGCCGGGCGCCTGGAGCACTGGCGCGGCCAGGGCCGCGACCTGGCGTTCCTGGTCGGCGGCCCCGAGGGGCACGCCCCGGAGGTGGTGGCCCGCGCCGACGAGCAGTGGTCGCTGGGCCCGCTCACCCTGCCGCACATGCTGGTGGGGCTGGTGCTGGCCGAGCAGCTGTCCCGCGCGGCCAGGCTGCTGGCCAACCACCCCAACCACCGCGCCTGCCGCGGCGGCGCACGACGCGCCGCCGCCGTCCGCGCTTCAGCGCGCCAGTTCGAACTGGATCGGCACCAGCCCGATCGCCTCCACCGCGCGGCCGTCGCGCATCGCCGGCTGGAAGCGCCAGCGCTTGAGCACTTGCGCGCGCGCGGCCTCGTCCAGCTCGCGGTGCCCGCTGCTGCGGGCCACCGCTACGTCCAGCGGGCGGCCGTCCAGCCCCACCGTCACCTGCAGCAGCACGGTGCCACTCAGCCGCAGCTGCTGGGCCCGGCGCGGGTAGACCGGCGCCGGGGCGTCGCGGTACTGCAGCTGGACCGGGGCCGGCCCGGCCGGTTCGGCGGCGATCGACTCGGTCGGTCCCGCATCCTCCACGATTGTCGGCGCCACGTAGTCGCTGCCGGTGTCGGTGACGACCTCGGCGACCACGGGCGCATCGGGGCGCGGGGCCACCGTGGGACGGGCGACCTGGGGCACGGGTGGGCGGGGCCGCGGCTGGGTGACCGGCACGATCGGCACCACCTCGGGCGGCTTGGGGATCTGGCGCGCGGTTAGGGTCGGCGGGGCGTCCGGCGCGGTGGCCGGCGGTGGCATCGCCAGCGGCATCATCAGCAGGCCGAAGGCCAGCAGGTTGAGCGCCATGGTGCCGCTGAGGGTCAGGATGCGGGTGGCGTCGAGGTGCGGCTTTTGCGCCGGGCGCAGCAGGGCGAAGCCGGCCGGGCGGGAGAGGACTCGAGAGTGCGCGCTTGCCATGGTCAACCTCCTGTCGGGGTGGTGTCCATGCAACGGCCGGGCGCCGAGGGTGGGGTTGCGGCAGGCCGCTGCACGCCTCCGAACCTGCTCCGTGCGCCTGCGTATGGCAACGCGGGGCCGACGGCCGGTCTCCGCGGCCGACGGGTGGCCGCGGCGGATGCGACGACGCCCGCGCGGGGCGGGCGTCGGGCATCGAACCGGACGGTCGGGTCAGGGCGCGGGATCGGGGTCGTGCTCCAGCCCGCCTTCCTCGCGGTCGGGCGCCGGCTTCGCGCCGGGGATCTGCGCCTGCGCCTTGTCCCTGGGCTTGGGTTCGGCGTAGCCGGTGTTGCAGGCCGGCGCGGGGTTGCCGGCGGGGACCGGGCCGTTGGCGTCGCCGTCGCGGCCGCCCACGTCAGCGCCCCAGTTCGAAGACGACGTCGATGGCCACCGACAGCGTCGTCTCGCCCGGCGATACCGAGGTTTCCTTGGCCATCGCGTCGGCGGCCATCGCCCGCATCATCGGCACCGGTCGCGGCAGGCTGGCGCCGCCTTCGCTGATGCTCACGATCCGGCGCACCTTCAGCCCCAGTGCGTCGGCGTAGGTGCGGGCGCGCGCCTGCGCCTTCTCCAGCGCGGCCACGCGCGCCTCGTCGTAGGCCGCTTCCGGCTGGTCCACCTCGAAGCTGGGGCCGTTGACCTGGTTGGCGCCGCTGGCCACCAGCGCGTCCAGCACCTTGCCCAGCTTCGCCAGGTCGCGCACCTTGACGTTGACCGTGTTGCTGGCCTGGTAGCCGGTGATCGCCGGCGGCTGGTTCTCGGCGTAGCGGTACTGCGGGTTGAGGTTGATGCCGCTGGTCTGGATGTCGCGCTCGGCGATCCCGGCGGCGCGCAGCGCGCCCATCACCTTGTCCATCTGCGCGGCGTTGGCGCGCATCGCGGCGTTGGCGTCGGCGGCCTGGGTGATCACGCCGGTGGAAATGCTGGCGACGTCGGGCACCCGGGTGGCCTCGGCGCTGGCGGACACCGACAGCAGGGTGGCGTCGGAGGCCACCATCGGGGCGGGCATCGCCTGGGCGTGGGCGCCGGGCATGGCGGCGGCGAGGGCAAGTGAGAGCAGCAGCGGACGCAGGATCATGCGGGAACTCCGGTTCGGTCTGGGGAAGGATGCGGCGCGGTTCGTGGGTAGCGGGTGAACGCCGCGAACCGGGTGAACGCACGATGAGTCCCGACGGGGTCGCCGGCGCGCGCGGCGTTCGCGCAGGCGGCCAGTCATGGAGCGCGGGTTAGACTCGCCGCATGCTGCATC
>CAMLJA010000142.1 GCA_946480065.1 uncultured Thermomonas sp.
TGGGGCGCGCCCGCGACAGCCTGGTCTCCAAGGACGACGTGCAGCAGAAGGTCACCGCCGCCGCCACCGCGCAGGCGCAGGCGGAGGCGCAGCGCGCGCTGGTGGCGCAGAAGACCATCCGCGCGCCGTTCGCCGGCGTGCTGGGCATCCGCAAGGTCAACCTGGGCCAGTTCGTGGCGCCGGGCACCGCGATCGTGCCGCTGCAGCAGCTGGACCCGATCTTCCTGGAGTTCAGCCTGCCCGAGCAGCAGGTGGGCAAGGTGGTGGCCGGCACCGCGATCCGCGCCACCGTGGACGCCCTGCCCGGCCAGGCCTTCGAGGGCAAGGTGACGGCGGTGGAGCCGCTGGTGGATCCGTCCACCCGCAACTTCAAGGTCCAGGCCACCCTGCGCAACCCCGACGGCGCGCTGCATCCGGGCAGCTTCGCCCGGGTCGCCTTCGACCTGGGCGGCGAGCGCGACGTGGTGGTGATCCCGCAGACCGCGGTGAGCTTCAACCCCTACGGCAACGCGGTGTTCGTGATCACCCGCGAGAAGCGCATGCCGGGCGAGAAGGACATGCAGGGCAAGCCGCTGACCGGCGACAAGCTGGTGGTGAACCAGCGCTTCGTCAAGACCGGCGCCACCCGCGGCGACCTGGTGGTGGTCACCGAGGGCCTCAAGCCCGGCGAGCAGGTGGTCTCCAGCGGCCTGCTGAAGCTGCGCAACGGCGCCGAGGTGACGATCAACAACCAGGTCAAGCCGGCCGCGCAGGCGCGCCCGGACCCGAAGAACAGCTGATCGCCACCCTTCCCTCCCGCCCCGCCCGCCCCCGCCCCGGGGCGGCAGAGGACCCGCGATGAAATTCACCGACATCTTCATCCGCAAGCCGGTGCTGGCCCTGGTCGTCAGCCTGTTCATCCTGCTGTTCGGCCTGCGCGCCTTCAGCGAGTTGAACGTGCGCAAGTACCCGGAGATGCGCAACGCGGTGGTGAACATCAGCACCACCTACTTCGGTGCCGACGCCGACCTGATCCAGGGCTTCATCACCACGCCGCTGGAGCGGGAGATCGCCAGCGCCGAGGGCATCGACTACATGACCTCGACCAGCTCGGCCGGGGTCAGCTCCATCCAGGCCTACATCCGCCTGGACAAGGATCCCAGCGACGCGCTCACCCAGATCAGCGCCAAGGTGAACAAGCTGCGCGGCCAGCTGCCGCCGCAGTCCGAGGACCCGGTGATCGACCTGCAGCAGGGCGAGCAGATCGCGGCGATGTACGTCTCGTTCGCCAGCGACACCCTGGACAACAACCAGATCACCGACTACCTGACGCGCGTGATCCAGCCCAAGCTGGTCACCGTGGACGGCGTGCAGCGCGCGGAGATCCTCGGCGCCGGCACCTTCGCCATGCGCATCTGGCTGAAGCCGGACCGCATGACCGCGCTGAAGGTCACCGCCAGCGACGTGGCCAACGCGCTGCAGTCCAACAACGTGCTGGCCGCGGTGGGCTCCACCAAGGGCCAGATGGTCGCCATCGACATGACCGCGCGCACCGACCTGCGCAACGCCGACGAGTTCCGCAAGCTGGTGGTGCGCGAGGCGGACGGCGCCATCGTCCGGCTGGGCGACGTGGCCGACGTGGTGCTGGGCTCGGAGAGCTACGGCACCTCGGTGCGCATCAACGGCGAGGCGGCCACGTTCATGGGCATCTACGTGGCCCCGGACGCCAACTCGCTGGACGTCATCAAGGCGGTGCGCAAGGTCTGGGACAACGAGATCGTCCCGCAGCTGCCCCAGGGCATCAAGGCGACCATCCCCTACGACAGCACCGAGGCGATCCAGGACGCGATCGACGAGGTGATCAGCACGATCGTGGAGGCGCTGGTCATCGTGATCGTGGTGATCTTCCTGTTCCTGGGCTCGCTGCGCAGCGTGCTGATCCCGGCGGTGACCATCCCGCTGTCGCTGGTCGGCGCGCTGTTCCTGATGCTGCTGATGGGCTTCACCATCAACCTGCTGACCCTGCTGGCGATGGTGCTGGCGATCGGCATCGTGGTGGACGACGCGATCATCGTGCTGGAGAACATCCACCGCCACATCGAGGAAGGCATGTCGCCATTCGACGCCGCCATCCGCGGCGCGCGCGAGCTGGCTTGGCCGGTGGTGGCGATGACCACCACCCTGATCGCGGTGTACCTGCCGATCGGCTTCCAGGGCGGCCTGACCGGCGTGCTGTTCACCGAGTTCGCGTTCACCCTGGCCGGCGCGGTGCTGCTGTCGGGCGTGATCGCGCTGACGCTCACGCCGATGATGAGCTCGCGCATCCTCAAGGCGCACGACCCGGACCACCCGAAGGGCCGCTTCGAGAACTGGCTGGACGCGCGCTTCGAGGCGCTGCACCGCGGCTACCAGCGGCGCCTGCACGGCGCGCTGGAGACCAAGTCGGTGATCGCCGCGTTCGGCCTGATCGTGCTGGTCAGCTGCGCGCTGCTGTACACGATCGCGCCGAAGGAACCGGCGCCGCTGGAGGACGAGGGCTTCATCTTCTCGATCGCCAGCGCCGACCCCACCGCCACCCTGGACTACGTGGAGCGCTACACCGAGGAGATCACCCGGATCGCCAAGGGCGTGCCGGAGGTGCAGGACTACTTCCTGTTCAACGGCGGCTTCGGAGGCGGCGGCGGCGGCGCCAGCCCGATGGCGATGGCGGGCTTCGTGCTCAAGCCGTGGAGCCAGCGCGAGCGCTCCACCAACCAGGTCCTGCAGCAGGAGCTGCAGCCGAAGATGTCGCAGGTGACCGGCCTGAACGTGTTCGCGCTGGTGCCGCCCTCGCTGCCCAGCGCCGGCGGCGGCGCCGGCGGCGGCGAGTTCGTGATCGGCGGCGTGGGCGAGCTGTCGCAGCTGGCCGACCTGGCCGACCAGGTGGTGCAGAAGGCGATGGCCAGCAAGCGCTTCATCTTCCTGGACAAGGACCTGAAGATCGACAAGCCGCGGATCGAGGTCAACATCGACCGCGACAAGGCGGCCACGCTGGGCATCGACATGCGCACGCTGGCGGCCGACATGTCGGCGATGCTGGCCGGCGGCTATTCCAACCTGTTCTCGATGCAGAACCGCGCCTACCGCGTGATCCCGCAGGTGCAGCGCAGCGACCGCCTGAACGCCTCCGCGCTGGAGAACTACTACACCCGCACCCGCGACGGCACCCTGATCCCGCTGTCCACCATCGTGACCCTGAAGGAAAGCACCCAGCCGCAGTCGCTCAAGCGCTTCCAGCAGCTCAACGCGGTGTCGATCACCTTCGCCCCGCGCCCCGGCGTGAGCAAGGGCGAGGCGCTGGCGATCCTGGAGCGGGCCGCCAACGAAGTGCTGCCGCAGGGCTACAGCGTGGACTACGCCGGCGAATCGCGGCAGTTCAAGCAGGAGGGCTCGGCCATGCTGCTGACCCTGGCGCTGGCGCTGGTGGTGATCTTCCTGGTGCTCTCGGCGCAGTTCGAGAGCTTCCGCGACGCGCTGATCATGCTGCTGACGGTGCCGATGGCGATCTGCGGCGCGCTGCTGACGCTCAACGTGCTGGCGCTGGTGGCCAACGTGCTGCAGTTCGCCGGCATCGAGGCCTTCCCGGGGATGAGCATCAACATCTACACCCAGGTGGGCCTGGTGACGCTGGTGGGCGTGATCTCCAAGCACGGCATCCTGATCGTGGAGTTCGCCAACAAGCTGCAGATCGAGCGCGGCCTGTCGAAGCGCGAGGCGATCGAGGAAGCCACCGGCATCCGCCTGCGCCCGGTGCTGATGACCACCGCCGCGCTGGTGTTCGCCATGGTCCCGCTGCTGCTGGCCAAGGGCCCGGGCGCCGCGTCGCGCTTCTCGATGGGCGTGGTGATCGCCTCCGGCATGACCATCGGCACGCTGTTCACCCTGTTCGTCCTGCCGGCGTTCTACCTGTACCTGGCCCGCGACCATGCGCACGACACCGGCAAGGCCCTCGATGCGGAGGCGTTGCCGCCGCCGGAGCCCCGGCACGGTTGATCGGCTGGCACGTGATGCAAGACGAAGCGCCCGGGGAAACCCGGGCGTTTCTTTTGGCCGGAACGCCCGCCGCGCGATCGCTTCGCTGTTTCAGGCGTGGAGAGGCACCCGCAGATGCCGTGCAAGCAATGCCGGATCGCTCCCCGGCGCATGCGGCAGCACCCCCCAGCACGGCGCCGGCAGGCGCTCGCGCAGCATCGTGAGGTTGTCCTCGACCCGCTCCATCGCCGGATCCACGTGCGAGCCGATCCAGCCCGCCAGGTGCAGACCGTCGGCGGCGATCGCGCGGGCGCTGAGCAGCGCGTGGTTGAGGCAGCCCAGGCGCAGGCCCACCACCAGCACCACCGGCAGCCGCAGCGCGCGCACCAGGTCCGCCTGCATCAGCGTGGCCGACAGCGGCGCGGCCCAGCCGCCCACGCCTTCCACCACCAGCGCATCCACGGCCGGCGCCAGCCGCGCGTGCGCGGCCAGGATCGGCGCCAGCGCCACTTCGGTACCGGCGTCGCGGGCGGCCAGCTCCGGCGCCAGCGGATGCTCGAGGGCGAACGGATTGATGTCGGCGTAGGCGATGCCAGGCTCGCCCGCGGCCTGCAGCGCCAGCGCGTCCTCGTTCCGCCACGCGCCGTCGACGCGCTGGCAGCCGCTCGCCACCGGCTTCATCCCCGCCGCGCGCAGCCCGCGCGCCCGCAGCGCGTGCAGCAGCGCGCTGCTGGCCAGGGTCTTGCCGATCCCGGTGTCGGTGCCGGTCACGTAGCAGGCGAACGCCCGCCCCGCCGTCGCCGTTCCCGCGCCCTCGTGGATATCCATCCGCGTCCTCCAGCTTCCCGCCGGCGATGGTAATGGCTGCGGGCATCGTTGCTACACTGGCGGCATGAGCTTTTCCGCCACCACGCTGATCGGCAGCAAGCCGGAGCAATATGCCCAGCTGCTCGAGCAGGCGCGCGCGCTGCTGCACGGCGAACGCGACCGCATCGCCAACGCCGCCAACCTGTCCGCGCTGGTCTACCACGCACTACCCGACCTCAACTGGGTCGGCTTCTACTTCTTCGACGGCACCGAGCTGGTGGTGGGTCCGTTCCAGGGCCTGCCGGCCTGCGTGCGCATCCCGCTGGACAAGGGCGTGTGCGGCGCCGCCGCGCGCACCGGGCAGACCCAGCGGATCGAGGACGTGCACGCCTTCCCCGGCCACATCGCCTGCGATTCGGCCAGCAACTCCGAGCTGGTGGTGCCGCTGGTGGGCACCGACGGCGCGCTGCTGGGCGTGCTGGACATCGACAGTCCGCTGCACGCGCGGTTTTCCGTTGAAGACCAGGAAGGCCTGGAGGCGATCGCCCGGGCGTACCTGGAGTCACTGCGGTGAGCGAGACCGCCAAGCTGCGCAACATCGGCCCCAAGTCCGCCGCCTGGCTGCGCCAGGTGGGGCTGCGCTCGCGCGAGGACATCGCCGCGGTCGGGCCGGTGGAGGCCTTCATGAAGGTGCGGCGGGCCGGCTTCAAGCCCAGCCTCAACCTGCTGTACGCGCTGGAAGGCGCGCTGGCGGACTGCCACTGGCAGGAGGTGCCGGAGGCGCGCC
>CAMLJA010000143.1 GCA_946480065.1 uncultured Thermomonas sp.
GGCGGCCACCGACATCGCGTTCGCGCTGGGCATCCTATCGCTGCTGGGTCCGCGGGTGCCGGTGGCGATGAAGCTGCTGCTGTCGACCATCGCGGTGATCGACGACCTCGCCGCGATCGTCATCATCGCCCTGTTCTACAGCAACGACCTGTCGATGAACGCGTTGGCCTGGGCAGGTGCGGCGATCGCGTTGATGGTGCTGCTCAACCGGCGCGGCGTGCAGGCGCTGACGCCCTACCTGCTGCTTGGCGTCGTGGCCTGGGTAGCCGTGCTGAAGTCGGGCGTGCACGCCACCCTGGCGGGCGTCGCGACCGGGCTGCTGATCCCGCACGTCGACCGCAGGGACGACGTGGACGACGAGGTCCAGCATTCGCCGCTGGAGCACCTGGAGCACGCACTGCATCCGTGGGTGGCCTACCTGATCCTGCCGGTGTTCGCGTTCGCCAACGCCGGCCTGGGGCTGGGCGACTTCGAACTGGCCGACCTGCTGTCGCCGGTGCCACTGGGGGTGGCCCTGGGGCTGGCGCTGGGCAAGCCGCTGGGCGTGGTGGGGATGGCGCTGCTGGCGCGCGCCACCGGGCTGGCGCGGCTGCCCGAGGGCATGGACTGGAAGGCGCTGGTGGGGCTGGGGCTGCTGTGCGGGATCGGCTTCACGATGAGCCTGTTCATCGCCTCGCTGGCATACGCGGACGATGGCGACCTGTTCCCGGGCGCCGTGCTGGGGGTGCTGTGCGCGTCGCTGGCGGCGGCGCTGGCCGGGCTGGGCTGGCTCTGGCTGGCGCTGCCGCGCGCCCGCGCGGCCGAAGCCGCGCGCGCGGCCGATTAAACTGGGCGGATGCTTCCCACGCATCGACGCCCGCATCGCCTCATCGCCGCCGCGCTCGCGCTGGCGCCCGCCACCGCGTTCGCAGCCGCGGCCCCCGTGCGCGACCTGACCGCCGCCTGGCCCGGGCTGGCCGCGCTGGCCATCTTCGTGCTGGCCTACACCTTGGTGGTGGCCGAGGAGTTCACTGCGCTGCGCAAGTCCCAGCCGGTGATGCTGGCCGCCGGCGCGATCTGGGGTCTCCTGGCGGTCGCCACCGCCGGCAGCGGCCAGGCGGAGGCGCTGCATGCCGCGGTCGGGCATTACCTGCTGGAGTTCGCCGAGCTGCTGCTGTTCCTGCTGGCGGCGATGACCTACGTCAACGCGATGAGCGAGCGCGGCCTGTTCGAGGCGCTGCGGGTCTGGCTGCTGCGGCGCGGGCTGGGCTACCGCGCGCTGTTCTGGGCCACCGGCGGACTGGCGTTCTGCCTGTCGCCGCTGATCGACAACCTGACCACCGCGCTGGTGATGTGCGCGGTGGTGCTGGCGGTGGGCCGCGACAGCCCGGCCTTCGTGGCCTTGGCCTGCATCAACATCGTGGTGGCCGCGAACGCGGGCGGCGCCTTCAGCCCGTTCGGCGACATCACCACGCTGATGGTGTGGCAGGCCGGCAAGGTGCCGTTCGCGGCGTTCTTCGCGCTGTTTCTGCCGGCGCTGGCCAACTGGGGGGTGCCGGCGCTGTGCATGCACGCGGCGGTGCCGCGCGGGCAGCCCGCGCTGGCCGGCGAGCGCGCCCGGCTGCGCCGCGGCGCGTTGGCGATCGTGGCGCTGTTCGCGCTGACGGTGGCGCTGGCGGTGGGCTTCCACCAGTTCCTGCAGCTGCCGCCCTTCCTCGGGATGATGACCGGCCTGGCCCTGCTCAAGCTGTACGGCTGGCACCTGACGCGGGTGGCCAACGCGCCGCAGGCGGTCGAGTTCGCGCGCCAGGGCGCGCCCGGCGACGTGGACGCGTTCGACAGCTACGAGCAGGTGGCGCGCGCGGAGTGGGACACCCTGCTGTTCTTCTTCGGCGTCATCATGTGCGTGGGCGCGCTGGGCTACTGCGGCTACCTGGCGCTGCTCTCGCATCACTTCTACGGCGCGCTGGGGCCGACCGTTGCCAACGTGCTGGTGGGGCTGCTGTCTGCGGTGCTGGACAACATCCCGATGATGGTGGCGGTGCTGCAGATGGCGCCGGACATGGACACCGGGCAGTGGCTGCTGGTCACGCTGACCGCGGGCGTGGGCGGCAGCCTGCTGTCGATCGGCTCCGCCGCCGGCGTGGCGCTGATGGGGCAGGCGCACGGGCGCTACACCTTCTTCAGCCACCTGAAGTGGAGCTGGGCGATCGCGCTGGGCTACGCGGCCAGCATCGGCCTGCACCTGCTGCTCAACGCGCGCTACTTCACCGCGGCCGGGTGAGCCCATGAAGACCGCCCTGGTGTTCGGCGCCAGCGGGCAGGTGGGCGCGCCGCTGCTGGAGCGCCTGGGCGATGCCGGCTGGCGGGTGCTGGCGGTGTCGCGGCAGCCGCGCGCGGACGCGCCGGGCCGGCACTGGCTGCAGGGCGAGTTCGCGCGGATGCCGGCGCTGCCCGCCGAGGTCGACGTGGTCTTCAGCTGCGGTCCGCTGGATGCGTTCGCGGCGTGGTACGAAGCGGCCCGGATGCGGTGCCCGCGCGTGGTCGCGTTCGGGTCCACCAGCGCGGCCACCAAGCAGGCGTCCGCGGACCCGCACGAACGCGACCTGGCCGCGCGCCTGCGCCAGGCCGAGGCGCGCGTGTTCGCCGCCGCGACGGCGCGCGGCGCCGCCGCCACCCTGCTGCGGCCCACCCTGGTGTACGGCGCCGGCCGCGACGCCAGCCTGAGCCGGATCGCCGCACTGGCGCGCCGCCACCGCCGCTTCGTGCTGCCGCGGCGCGCCCGCGGCCTGCGCCAGCCGGTGCACGTGGACGACCTGGCCGATGCCGCGGTCGCGGCCGCGGGCGCTGCGGCGGCGCACGGGCGCGGCTACGACCTGCCCGGCGGCGAAGCGCTGCCCTATCGCGAGATGGTGCGGCGGGTGCTGGCCTGCCTGTCGCCGCCGCCGCCGCTGCACGAGGTGCCGATGCCGCTGTTCCGGCTGCTGCTGCGGCTGGCGCGCGCGCGCGGGATCGCCCGCGAGCTCAGCCCCGACGCGATCCGGCGGATGCGCGAGGACCTGGTGTTCGACGCCGCGCCGGCGGCGCGCGACTTCGGCTACGCGCCGCGGCGGTTCGCGCCCACCGCGCGCATGCTGGGGCAGGACTAGCCGCTCAGGCCGGTTCCGGTGGCGTCCGCCCGCGCACCCGCGCGCGCAGCGCGATCGCCAGCACCCCGCCCAGCACCAGCGCGCCGCCCAGCAGGACCCGCGGGCCGGGGTGGTCGCCCCAGAACGCCACCCCCAGCACGATCGCCAGCACCGGCACCAGCAGCAGCCACGGGGTGATCTGCGCCACCGGGTGGCGCTGCACCAGCCGGTAGTACAGGCCGTGGCCGAGCAGCGAGGAGCCGATCGCCGCGTAGGCCGCGCCGAACCACGCCAGCCCGCTGGCCCCCGGCAGCGCGGCGATGGCGCCGGGCTCCAGCCACAGGCTCAGCGCCAGCAGCGGCGGCAGGCTGAACACCGCCATCCAGCCCTGCTGCGAATACAGGTCCACCCCGCGCAGCCCTTTCATCAGGATGGTGCCCACCGCCAGCGCGAACGCCGAGGCCAGCATCGAGAACAGCGCCACCGGGCGCGCCAGCACGTGCGGGTCGAAGCCGAGCACCAGCACCCCGGCGAAGCTGGTGGCGATCGCCAGCCCGGTGCGCCAGCCCACCTTCTCGCCCAGCCACCACCACGCCAGCACCGTGGTCATCGGCACGTAGCTCTGCAGCACGATCGCCGGCGAGGACAGGTCGCCGGCGAGCTTCAGTGCCAGGAAGCTCAGCGCGAAGTGGGCCACGCCCACGCACAGCGACGCCGCCACCAGCCGGCCCCACTGCCCGGGCGGCGGCCGCCGCATCAGCAGCGCCAGCGGCAGCAGCAGGATGGCGAAGCGCAGCGCGGTGAACAGCAGCGGCGGGATCTCGCGCAGGCCGCGCGCGGAGGTCAGGAAGTTGACCGCCCACACCACCACGATCCACAGCACCAGCGCCAGGTCGCGGCCGCGCAGCGGCGCGCCGCTCAAGGGCCGCCCCGCGGCGCGCTCACCAGCCCCAGCCGAGCTTGCGGTACAGCTTCGCCAGCACCCAGGCCGGACCCACCAGGAGGTACTTGAGGTCGGTCAGGAAGCTGGGCTTGCGGCCCTCGAACCGCCGGCTGTGGCCCACGAACTGCGCCACCCACGCCGCCACGAACACGCCCAGCGCCAGCCGCAGCAGGCCGGGCGTGCCCAGCGCGTCGTGCAGCCCCCGGGTCAGCCAGGCCATCGCCACGAACACCGCCAGCATGCCGTAGCCCAGGCGGCGCGAGGCGCGGTTGTAGAACATCCAGGCCAGGAACATCGCCAGCGCGGCCCACAGCCCGGGACGGAACACGCCTCCGGGCACCGGCACGCACCACAGCAGGGCGATCGCGCTCCACAGGATCAGCGGCACCGCCACCACGTGGATGCGCTGGTTGACCGGGTTGCGGTGGTCGTCCGAATAGCGGGCGAACCACTGGTCGATCGGGCGCGGGGCGGTGGCATACATGGCGGATTCCCAAGGGTCGGCGGGCTGCGCCGAGGATACTGCAGGGCGGCGCCGGCGCCTTTCAGTCGACCGAAATGCCGGCAAGCTTCTGCAGCGCCTCGGCGTACTTGGCGCGGGTCCTGGCGATGACCTCGGCCGGCAGGCGCGGGCCGGGCGGGGTCTTGTCCCAGGCCAGCGTCTCCAGGTAGTCGCGCACGAACTGCTTGTCGTAGCTGGGCGGGCTGGTGCCGACGGCGTATTCGTCGGCCGGCCAGTAGCGGCTGGAATCCGGCGTCAGCATCTCGTCCATCACGTAGAGCCTGCCGTCGGCGTCGGTGCCGAACTCGAACTTGGTGTCGGCGAGGATGATCCCGCGCTGCGCGGCGTAGTCGCGGGCGAAGGCATAGATCGCAAGCGTCGCGTCGCGCACCGCCTCGGCCTGCTCGCGACCGACCAGGTTCACCGCCGCGGCGAAGTCGATGTTCTCGTCGTGGTCGCCCACCGCGGCCTTGGTGGACGGGGTGAAGATGGGCTCGGGCAGTTGTTGCGCCTGCCGGAGCCCGGCGGGCAGGGCGATGCCGCTGATCGCGCCGGTGCGCTGGTAGTCCTTCCAGCCGCTGCCGATGATGTAGCCGCGGGCGATGCATTCCACCGGGACCGGCTTGAGCTTCTTCGTCACCACCGCGCGCCTGGCATACAGCGCGGCGTCCACGCCGGCGGGCAGCACGCTGGCGACATCGATCCCGGTCAGGTGGTTGGCGATGATGTGCGCGGTCTTGCCGAACCAGAAATTGCTGATCTGGCACAGCATCTCGCCCTTGCCGGGGATCGGGTCGGGCAGCACCACGTCGAATGCGCTGAGGCGGTCGGTGGCGACGATCAAAAGCTTGGGCGCATTGCCGTTGGCGGGAAGATCAAACACATCGCGGACCTTGCCGCGATGGCGCAGGGTCAGGCCGGGCAGGTCGGAAGTCAGCAGGGTGGTGGCCACGCGCAGGTCCAGCGGAACGACGAGGCCGGCTAGTGTAAGCCGTGCACCGCGCCACGGCCTGTAAACTGCCCGCATGAA
>CAMLJA010000144.1 GCA_946480065.1 uncultured Thermomonas sp.
TTGTTGTACTTGGACACGCCGGCGGTGCGGTGGCGGTGGTTGACCGGCACGCTGACGGTCTGCCAGCCCGCACGCTGCATCAGCGCGGGCAGGTAGCGGTGCATGTGGTCGAAGTAGGGCAGGTCCAGGAAGGCCTCGCGCTCGAACAGCTTGATGCCGCAGCCGGTGTCCGGCGTGGCGTCGCGCAGCATGCGGCTGCGGATCGCATTGGCGAATTTGCTGGCCCAGCGCTTGCTGCCGCTGTCCCGCCGGTTCACCCGCCAGCCGGCGAACAGCTTCACGTCCGGCGCCGCCGCGTCGCGCTTCGCCAGCAGGGTCGGGATGTCGGCCGGGTCGTTCTGGCCGTCGCCGTCCAGGGTGGCGATCCACGGCGCGCGTGCCGCCTTCACCCCGTTGCGCACGGCGGTGCTCTGGCCGGCATTGGCGACGTGGCGGACCACGCGCAGCTCCGGCACGCTCGCCTGCAGTTCGCGCAGGCGCGCGAGGGTGGCATCCTTCGAGGTGTCGTCCACGTACACGATCTCGAAGTCGATGGCGCCGCGCAGCGCGGCCAGGATCTCCCCGACCAGCGGCGCGACGTTGTCTTCCTCGTTGTGGACCGGCACCACCACCGACAGCCGCGGCGTTTCGCTCATGCGCGCGACCTCAGGGCTTGTGGCGCAGGCGTTCCAGCACGCCTTCCAGCGCGTCCAGGCCGGCGTAGTGGATCACCAGCTTGCCCTTGTTGCCGCGCCCGTTCTGCACCGCGACCTTGCTGCCCAGGGTGTCCGACAGTTCACGCTCCAGCGCGGCGATGTCGGCCTGCTGCGGGCGCGGCCTGGGCGCGGCCTTCTTCGGTTCGGCCACCTTGCCGGAGGCCAGCTGCTGCACCCGGTGCTCCACCTGGCGCACCGACCAGCCTTCTTCCGCGGCCTGGCGCGCCAGCGAGACCGCCATCGGCGCGGCCAGCGGCAGCAGCGCGCGCGCGTGGCCCATCTCCAGCGACCCGGCCTGCACCAGCGCGCGGATCTCGGCCGGCAGTTCCAGCAGGCGCAGCAGGTTGCTCACCGCCGCGCGCGAGCGGCCCACCGCCTCGGCGGCGGCGGCGTGGGTGAGGTCGAACTCGTCGATCAGCCGCTGCAGCGCCTGCGCCTCCTCCAGCGGGTTGAGGTCCTCGCGCTGGATGTTCTCGATCAGCGCCATCGCCACCACGGTGCGGTCGTCGACCACCCGCACCACCACCGGCACCTCGGCCAGGCCCGCGCGCTGGCTGGCGCGCCAGCGGCGCTCGCCGGCGATGATCTCGTAGGTGCGCCCGCCCTTGCCGTCGGCGCCCACGTGCTCGCGCACCACGATCGGCTGGATCACGCCCTGCGCGCGGATCGAGGAGGCCAGCTCCTCCAGCTTGGCGTCGTCCATGGTCCGCCGCGGCTGGAACTTGCCCGGCACCATGGCGTCCACCGGCAGCGTGCGCAGCTGGTCGCCCGGCATCGCCGCCTGCAGCGCCGGCGCCTCGGCGGCGGCCTTCGGCCCCAGCAAGGCTTCCAGTCCACGGCCCAGGCCGCGCTTCTTCGCCCCGCCCTTGGGGGCGGGATTGCCGGCCGTCATGCCGCCTTCTCCTTCGCTTGCTTCTGCTCGCGCTCGCGCTGGCGGCGCAGGACCTCGCCGGCCAGGCCCAGGTAGGCCACGCCGCCGCGGCTGGCGCGGTCGTAGCCCAGGATGCTCTGGCCGTGGCTGGGCGCCTCGGCCAGGCGCACGTTGCGCGGGATGATGGTGCGGAACACCAGCTCGCCGAAATGGTTGGTGAGTTCGGCCGAGACCGCGTTGGCCAGGTTGTTGCGCACGTCGAACATGGTGCGCAGCACGCCCTCGATCTCCAGCGCCGGGTTGAGCCGGCCCTTGAGCGCGTCGATGGTGTCCAGCAGGGCGCTCAGGCCTTCCAGCGCGTAGTACTCGCACTGCATCGGCACCAGCACCGAGTCGGCCGCGTTGAGCGCGTTGAGGGTGAGCAGCGACAGCGACGGCGGGCAGTCGACGATCACGAAGTCGTAGTCGCCGCGCACGCCTTCGATGGCCTGCTTGAGCCGCGCCTCGCGCGCGGGCTCGTCCATCAGCCGGATCTCGGCCGCGGTCAGGTCGATGTTGCCCGGCAGCAGGTCGTAGCCGTCCTCGCCGCGGACGATGGCCTCCCGCACCTGCGCCTCGCCCAGCAGCACGTCGGTGATGGAGGCGCCCAGCTCGCGCTTGTCCACGCCACTGCCCATGGTGGCGTTGCCCTGCGGGTCGAGGTCCACCAGCAGCACGCGCTTGGGGGTGCGCGCCAGCGCGGCGGCCAGGTTGACCGCGGTGGTGGTCTTGCCGACCCCGCCCTTCTGGTTGGCGATGGCGATGATCCGGGCCATGCGGCGTGCGATTCCTCGGGAGCGGGGCGGCGCGCGGGTTGCGGGCGCGCCGGGCGGTCGATTATGCCTCAGCCCGGCGCCCGCACGATTTCCACCAGGTGGCGCTCCGCGTCCAGCCCCGGCACCCGCAGCGGATGCGCGGCCGCCAGCCGCCAGCCGGCGGGCAGCGCGGCGATCTCGTCCGCGGGCAGCGCGCCCTTCATCGCCAGCAGGCGGCCGTCCGGGGCCAGCAGGTGCCCGCCCAGCTCCAGGATCAGCGGCAGGGTGGCCAGCGCGCGCGCGGTGATGGCGTCGAAGCGGGTGTCGGGGCGGAACGCCTCGATCCGCGATTCGGCCACCCGCACGTTGCCCAAGCCGAGCTGGCGCGCGGCCTGGCGCAGGAAGCGCGCCTTCTTGCCGTTGCTCTCCACCAGGGCGACCTGCAGGCCCGGGGTGGCGATGGCCAGCGGGATGCCGGGCAGGCCGGGGCCGGTGCCGAGGTCGGCCAAGGTGCGGAGGCCGCGCACGAACGGCTGCATCGCCAGCGAATCCAGCAGGTGCTTGGCCAGCATCTCGCGCGGGTCGCGGATGGCGGTCAGGTTGTAGGTGGCGTTCCAGCGCGCCAGCAGCGCCACGTAGTCCAGCAGCGGGCCGGCCAGCGCGGCGTCCAGGCCAAGCTGGCGCAGGCCGGATTCCAAGTCGGGGCGCAGCGCTTCCATCGGGGCATTGTAGGGTGGCGCCGCCGCGCGGCGGGCCCTCAGGGCGCGTGCGCGAGCACCGCGATGAAGCCCGGTTCCGGCGCCAGCGCCAGCAGCCGCCAGTCGCCGGCATCGCCCAGCGCCGGGTCGCAGCGCAGCAGCCGCGGGTGCTCGCCGGCCACGTCCAGCGCCAGCCGGTGCAGGCCGAAGGCCAGGCCGTGCCCGTGCGCCTTGAGCACGGCTTCCTTCGCGCACCACAGGCGCAGGAAGGCGGGCGTGCGCTGGTGCTCGTCCAGCGCGTGCAGGCGTGCGAGTTCGTCGGCGGCGAAGTAGCGGCGCGCGACCCGCAGCGGGTCGGTGCGGCGCGCCGCCGCCTCGATGTCCACCCCCACCCGCCCGGCGTCGGCATGGGCCAGCAGCAGCCGGCCGGCGCTGTGCGACCAGCCCACGTCGCCGAGGCCGGGCGGCAGCCGCGGCCGTCCGCGCGGGTCGCGGTGCAGGGTGGCGGCGGCTTCCGCGCCGGCCACCGCGGCCATCCACTCGCGCGCCGCCGCCAGCGCGTCCGCCGGGCGCGCCATCCACCGCAGGCGCAGGCCTTCCAGGGCGATGTCGGTCGGCATCATCACCGCAGGTGAACATGGCTGAACGGGCGCCGCAAGCCCGGTTGTTGCTGACGTGTTCATCACGCGGCCGCGCCGAGACTGCGCCCACCCCACAACGGCTTCCCCCTCACGCCGGACGCCGGCAACCCGCAACTTCCCAACCCTCCAGGAGGCAACACCATGAACTTCCTCATCATGCTGATCGTTGGCGGCATCGCCGGCTGGCTCGCGAGCATGGTCATGCGCACCGATGGCCAGCAGGGCATCATCCTCAACGTCGTGGTCGGCATCATCGGCGGCCTGCTGGGCGGCTTCCTGCTGCCGATGGTCGGCCTGAGCTTCGGCGGCTGGGTCGGCTACCTGATCACCGCCCTGATCGGCGCGGTGGTGCTGCTGGCCATCGTCAACCTGTTCCGTCGCGGCCGCGTGCGCTGAAATCGCGGCACGACACGGATGTCCAGGAGGCCCGGCATTGCCGGGCCTTCTTCGTTTGGGGGCGGCGTCAGGCCAGGGTCACGAACGCCGGCGCGTGGTCGCTGGCGCGCTCCCAGGTGCGCGGGGTGCGGTCGATGCCGGCCCCCGCGGTGGCGCCGCGCAATGCGTCGGACACCAGGGTCAGGTCGATGCGCAGGCCCAGGTTGCGGCGGAACGCGGCCTGCCGGTAGTCCCACCAACTGAAGATGCCGCCCTCGTCGCTGTGCAGGCGGAAGCCGTCGTGCAGGCCCAGCGCCAGCAGCCGCTGCAGCGCCTCGCGCTCGGCGCTGGAGGTGAGGATATGGTCGTCGTTCCACACCGCCGGATCGTGCACGTCGCGCGCGTCCGGGGCGATGTTGAAATCGCCCAGCACCACCAGCTTCGGGTACCGGCGCAGCTCGTCACCCACCCAGGCGTGCACGGCTTCCAGCCAGCGCAGCTTGTAGGCGTATTTCTCGGTGCCCACGTCCTGGCCGTTGACCACGTACAGGTTGACGATGCGCACGCCGTCCACGGTGGCGGCAATCGCCCGCGCCTGCGGATCGTCGAAACCGGGAATGGCGATCTGCACGTCCTCGATGGCGCGGCCGCGCGCCAGGATCGCCACCCCGTTGTAGGTCTTCTGGCCGTGGAACACGCTGCGGTAACCGGCCTCCAGCAGGGCGTCGTCCGGGAAGCGGTGGTCCTCCAGCTTGGTTTCCTGCAGGCCCACCACGTCGGGCGCGAATTCGGCCAGCCACTGCCGGAGCTGCGGCAGGCGGACGTTGAGCGAATTGACGTTCCAGCTGGCGATCTTCATGCGCGGCATCCTAGTGCATGCGGCGCCGACGGGCTCAGCGCACGATCAGGTCCAGCAGCCACTTCGCCTTCGCGTACGGCGGCTTCAGCAGGTCGCCGCCGGCCATCCGCGCCTGCCACAGCACCGGCAGCTGCTTGCTCATGGCGTCGAACCCGGCGCGGGCGTGGTAGGCGCCCATGCCGCTGGGGCCCACGCCGCCGAACGGCAGGTTGGCGATGGCGAAGTGGAACAGGGTGTCGTTGACCGAGACCCCGCCGGCCAGGGTGTCGCGCAGGATCCGCTCCACCGCCGCGCGGTCGTGGCTGAAGGGATACAGCGCCAGCGGGCGGTCGTGCGCGTTGACGTAGGCGATCGCCTCGTCCAGCGTGCGGTAGGACTTCAGCGGCAGCAGCGGGCCGAAGATCTCCTCCTGCATCACCCGGGCGTCGTCGCCCGGGTCCAGCAGCACGGTGGGCGGCAGCACGCGCTGCGCCGGGTCCGCGCTGCCGGCCAGCGTGACGATCTCGACGCCGCGCGCGCGGGCGTCGTCCAGGTAGCCCTGCAGGCGGGCGTACTGGCCGTCGTTGACGATGCGGGTGTAGTCGTCGCGGTTGCCGAGGTCGGCGCCGTAGCGCGCCTGCACTTCCCGGCGCAGCGC
>CAMLJA010000145.1 GCA_946480065.1 uncultured Thermomonas sp.
CTGGCCAGCGACTCGCCGACGATGGCGCCGCGCTGGTCGGCCAGCCACGCCGCCTTCTGCGCGGCCGGCAGCTTGAACTCCGGGTACAGGTCCAGGTAGTCGTCGCTGACGCTGAAGTTGGCGAAGAAGTTCTTCGGGTCGCGGTAGATGCCGCCGAACCACGCCGCGAACGCCGCCTTCTTCACGCCCGGCACCGCGCGGATCTGCGCGTCCAGGCTGTACGGCAGCATCTGCGTGATCGACAGCCGCGACATCGTCACCATGCGATTGGCGCCGGCCACGCTGCCGCCGGAATTGAAGGCCACGCGCACCGAATCCAGCATCCCGAACAGCAGGAACGCCGCCACCACCGACAGCAGGGTGAGCAGGGTGCGGGTCTTGCTGCGCGAGAGCGCGGCCCAGACGAGATGGAAGTATTTCATCGTGACCTCCGGCTCAGGCGTGCGCGGACTGTTCGACCAGGTTGCCCTTGTCGAGATGGAGCGTGTGCGTGGCGTATTCCGCGGCCTTCGGGTCGTGGGTGACCATCACGATGGTCTTGCCGTGGGTGCGGTTGAGTTCCTGCAGCAGGCCCAGGATCTCCTCCGCCGAGGCGCGGTCGAGGTCGCCGGTGGGTTCGTCGCAGATCAGCAGGGTGGGGTCGGAGACGATCGCGCGGGCGATCGCCACGCGCTGCTGCTGGCCGCCGGAAAGTTCGTTCGGACGGTGCTTGCCGCGGTCCTTCAGGCCCACGAGTTCCAGCGCGATGGCGGCGTTCTGGCGGCGCTGGGCGGCGGACAGGCGGGTCAGCAGCAAGGGCAGTTCGACGTTCTTCTGCGCGGTCAGCGTGGGCATCAGGTTGTAGAACTGGAACACGAAGCCGACGTTGTTGCTGCGCCAGTGCGCAAGCGCCCCGGAGCCCATCGTCTCGATGTGCTGGCCGGCGATCTCGATGCTGCCGGAGGTGGGCGAATCCAGTCCGCCGATCAGGTTGAGCAGCGTGGTCTTGCCCGAGCCCGACGGCCCCATCAGCGCCACGAAGTCGCCGCGCTCGATGTCGAGGTCGATGCCGCGCAGCACGTCCACGGTCTCCGGGCCGCGCTGGTAGGTCTTGTGCAGGTTGCGGATGCTGACGAGGGTGGACATGGATCGGGTCTCCTGGGATGTGGTTCGTCGTCCCCGTCCTGCGGGAACGACGGTGTTCGTCATTCGTTGTTCGCGTCGCCGGCCGAATCCTCACGCGCCACCGTCACCCGCGCGCCGTCGGCCAGCGTGTCCGGCGGGTCGAGCACCACCTGCTCGCCGCCGTTCAATCCGTCCAGCACCTCGCGGTCGTCGCCCAGCGTGCGGCCCAGCGTCAGCGCGCGCTGCGCGACCTTGTCGCCGGCCACCACGAAGGCCACGTCCTTGTCGCCGCGCTGCACGATCGCCGCGCCCGGCACCAGCACGCCGGGCTTCGCCTCGGCCTGCGCGGGCTTGGCGTCTTCCAGGAAGCTCACCCGCGCGCCCATGTCCGGCACGATGCGCGCATCGCCCTTCGCATCCAGCCCCACCCGCACCTTCACCGTGGCCTTGCCGCGGTCGGCGGCCGGAATGATCGCGATGACCTTGCCCGGGATCTTCCAGTCCTGGTAGGCGTTCAGCACCGTCTCGGTGCGCATGCCCGGCTTGACCCGGCCGATGAAGGCCTCGCCGACTTCCACCTCGACCTCGAGGCTGTCCATGTCGACGATCGTGCCGATGCCGGTGCGGGTGAAACCGCCGCCCGCCGACAGCGGCGAGACGATCTCGCCCGGCTGCGCCGCCTTGGCGATGACCACGCCCGCGAACGGCGCGCGCACGATGGTGTTGTCCACCCCGTTGCCGGCGATGCGCAGGCCGTCGCGCGCCACCTGTGCGTTGCGGCGCGCGGTGGCGGCCTGCGCGCGCAGGGCGTCGCGCGCCGCCACTGCCTGTTCGTACTGCGCGCGCGAGACCAGCTTCTGCGCCACCAGCGTGGACAGCCGCGCCGCGTTCGCCTCGGCTTCCTTCAGCTGCGCCTGCACGCTGGCGATCTGGCTCTGCGATGCGGCCAGCTGCGAGGCCGACAGCGCCCGCTGCGCCTCGGCGTCCACCGGGTCCAGCCGCGCCAGCACTTGGCCTTCCTCGACCTTCTGGCCTTCCTCGATCAGCACTTCGCGCACGCGCCCGGTCACCTTGGCCGAGACCGTGGCCATGCGCCGCGCCACCACGTAGCCGGTGGCGTCCAGCACCGAGGTGCTGCCGCCGCCACCGGCGCCGATCGCGGTGGTCTCGGCGGTGCGCACGGTGACGTCCTTGCCGCGCAGCAGGAAGAACCCGCCCGCGGCCAGCACCACCGCGCCCGCCACGGCCAGGCCGATCCACAGGCCCTTGCGCGAAGGCGGCGGCGGGGCGGCGTTGCGGTCGATCTTGAGGGAGTTCAGCAGGTCGGCGTTGGTGTTCATGGGCAGGTCGGAAGCGGATGGGCGGGGGCGCAGGGCGGCAGGACGTGCCGCGGGCGCATGGGCGCCACCTTCGGGGATGCGATTTCGTGTGTCAAGTTTCCTTTACAAGGAGTCCGGGAGATGGCGGATGCCTCGCCGGAGGCAAGCACAGACTCGGCTCGACCGTGCTCGCTGTCACCTGACGCCTGTCATGCGATTCGGCTGACGGCCGCGCGTATCGCCGGCGCGGCCGCGGCGCAAGGATGGCGGCACCTTCCATGCAACAGGCGGACGCAACGATGGAGAACCAGGGTGGGGTGCTGGCGCGCCTGCAGGGCGCGCGCAAGCGCTACGGCGGCCTGCAGGCACTGGGCGGCATCGACCTGGTCCTGCGTGGCGGCGAATTGCTGGCATTGCTGGGCCCCAACGGCGCCGGCAAGACCACCGCCATCGGCCTGCTGCTGGGGCTGCTGCGCGCGGATGCTGGCCACGTCGCCCTGTTCGGCGGCGACCCGCAGGACATCCGGTTCCGGCGCCACGTGGGCGTGATGCTCCAGGACGCGGACCTGCCGCCCACCCTGCGCGTGGGGGAACTGATCCGCCTTGCCGCGAGTTACTACCCGGCGCCGCGGAGCGTTGCCGAGAGCGCGCAGCTGGCCGGCGTGGCCGACCTGCTCGCCCGCCCGTACGGCAAGCTCTCCGGCGGCCAGCAGCGCCGCGTGCAGTTCGCGCTGGCGCTGTGCGGGCGCCCGAAGCTGCTGTTCCTCGACGAACCCACCGTTGGCATGGACATCGACGCCCGCCGCGCGCTGTGGGCAGCGATCCGCCACATGGTCGCCGAAGGCTGCGGCGTCGTCCTGACCACCCATTACCTCGAGGAGGCCGAGGCGCTGGCCGACCGCGTCTGCGTGATGGCGCGCGGCCGGATCGTCAGCGAGGGCAGCGTGCAGGCCCTGCGCGCGCGGATCGCGCTGAAGCGGGTGTGGTGCTCGACCGCGCTGTCGATCGCCGAGCTCGCCGCCTGGCCGGAGGTGGCCGACGCGCGCATCGACGGCGATCGCGTCTGCCTGGCCACCGAACACGCGGAGCTGCTGGTGCGCCGCCTGCTCGCCCAGGACGCCACGCTCTCCGCATTGGAAGTGCGTGCGGCGGGGCTGGCCGAAGCCTTCACCGAACTGACCCGCGACGACAGCATGGTCCTGCAGGAGGCCGCCTGAGATGAACCGTCCCGTCGACCTGTCGATCCTCTCCGAACGCCCTCACCTGGCGGTCATGCCGCGCGGTCGCGTGCTCGGCGCCTATCTCGAGGAGATGCGCAGCGAAATCCTGCGCTACCTGCGCAACCCCGGCTTCGTGCTGCCGACCACCCTGTTCCCCTGCGTGTTCTACCTCATGTTCGGGGTGCTGATGGGGCGCCAGGGCGGCGCCGACATCGCCCGCTACCTGCTTGCGTCCTATGCCAGCTTCGGGGTGATGGGGCCGGGCCTGTTCGGCTTCGGGGTGTCCTTGGCGCTGGAGCGCGAGGGCGGCCTGCTGACCTTCAAGCGCGCGCTGCCGATGCCGCCGGCGGCCTACTTCGTCGGCAAGATGGCGATGGCGATGCTGATGGCGGGCGTGATCGTGTCCCTGCTGCTGTTGCTGGCGACGCAGCTGGCGCATGTGCGGCTGGATGTCGCGCAAGTGCTGCGCCTGTACGCCACCGGGATGCTGGGGGTGCTGCCGTTTTGCGCGCTGGGCCTGCTGATCGGCACGCTGGTCAAGGGGCAGGGCGCGCCGGCGCTGATCAACATGCTGTACCTGCCGATGGCGTTCCTGTCCGGCCTGTGGTTTCCGCTGAAGGGCGGCCTGCTCGCCGCGGCGCCGGTGTGGCCGAGCTTCCACCTCAACCAGCTGGCGCTGCAGGCTCTCGGCATGCCGCATGCAGGTTCGGTGGCGGGCCATGTCGGGGTGATGGCGGTGGTCACCGCCGGCTGCCTGCTGCTCGCGGCGCGGCGGCTGCGTCGCAACGGTTGAATCCGCCGCGCCTTGCCCTCCGGCCGGCGCTCTTCCCTTCGATCAAGCAACACCGAGGAGTTGTCGATGAAATCACGATGGTGGCCGATCAGCCTGGTGGCCCTCGCGGCAGTGGCCTATGCCGCGTTGTCCCCGGCCATCGGGGGCGAGGCCATTGCGCCCTATCCGGCCGCGGTGGCGACTCGCCTGCCGCCGCATCCAACCGTTGCGCGGAGTGCGGGCGCCCTGGCGGACGTGCTGAAGCAGGCCACGATCACCGGCGAGCTGCCCTCGATGTCGGCGGCGATCGCCTCCAGCGACGGCCTGGTCTGGTCGGCAAGCTACGGTTGGGCCGATATCGAACACCGCGTGGCCGCCACGCCCGACAGCCGCTACCGCACCGGCAGCATGGCCAAGCCGATCACGGCGGTGGCGATGATGCGGCTGGTGGAACGCGGCCTGCTGGACCTGGATGAACCGCTGGGCACGCGCATCAAGGGGCTGTCGGGCGATGCACGCGCGATCACGCCGCGGCAGCTGGCGTCCCACACCGCGGGCGTGCGGCATTACACGCTGGCGGAGGGCATGCTGGGCACCCTGGGGCTCGGCCGGCGCACGCATTACGACACCGTGCAGGCGGGCTTGCGGCCGTTCATCCAGGATCCCCTGCGCTTCAAGCCGGGCACCGACTTCCTGTACTCGACCTTCGGTTACTCGCTGCTGTCGCGTCGGCTGGAGCTTGCAGCCGGTGCGCCATTCCCGCTGATCCTCGCGGACGAGGTGTTCAAGCCGTGCGGCATGAGCGCGACGGATGTCGACAGCGGGGGGCCTGCGGCGAACCGGGTGTCGTTCTACCGGACGCAACAGGGCAAGTTCAAGCCGGCGATGGAGATGGACACCAGCGGCCGGATCGCGGGCGGGGGCTTGCTGGCGACCGCCGAAGACCTCGCGGAGTTCGGCCGGTGCACGTTCCACGGGCCGCTGCTGGGCGAGCAGGCCAGGCGCCTGCTGGCCACGCCGGTCGCGCTCCCGGATGGCGAAGCCAACCCGCAGCACTATGGCCTGGGATGGCGCATCGACAGCTCGACCCGGCTGTTCGG
>CAMLJA010000146.1 GCA_946480065.1 uncultured Thermomonas sp.
GCGATCCGCCGGTGGCCGGCGAAGGCGGTGCAGCGCAGGCTGGGGGACAGCATGGAAGACGCCTCGCGCCGAAACCCGAGGCGATTATTACCCGGGTTTAATTGACCGTCAATCCACCCCGGCCGCCGCCTGCCGCTCGCGGAAGTTGCGCGGCAGGCGGTTGTGGATGGCAGTCGCCGCGATCACGGCGTGGCCCATCGCCACGCCGATCTGGTTGAGCGCGCTGACCACGTCGCCGATGGCGTATACGCCGTCCACGCTGGTCTGCAGGTGGGCATCCACCACCAGCTCGCCGTTGTCGTCGACCGCAGCGCCCAGCGCGGTGGCCAGCTCCGACTGCGCGTCGCTGCCCAGCACCGGGTAGAGGGTGTCGAAGCGGCGGGTGCCGGCCTCGGTGTCCACCTCGCAGCCGTCGCTGGTGCAGCGCATGGCCAACGCCGGCGGCAGCAGCTCGATGCCGGCCTCCTCGGCCAGTCGGGCGCAGTCGGGCGAAGGCGCGCCGGGCGCGTCCGGCACCGCCGCCACCCGCCGCGAGAACGTGCGCAGGAAGGCGGCGTGGCGGATCGCCTCGTCCACCGGCGCCAGCACCGCGATGGCGTCGTCGCCGGCCTCGTAGCCGTCGCAGACCGCGCACAGCCGCACCACGTGGCGGTCGATGCCGGCCTCCAGGCCGTCCATCGCCGGCATCACGTCCACCACCCCGGTGGCCAGCAGCACGCAGCGCGCGCGCCAGCGGCGACCGTCGTCGGCGGTGGCCAGGAAGGCGTCGCCGTCGCGCGCCAGCTTGCCGATCCGGCCCTGTTCCAGCGGCGCGTCGAACGCCAGCGCCTGCTCGCGCAGCCGCGCCAGCAGTTCGCCGCCGCCCACCCCGTGCGGGTAGCCGGGGCAGTTGTGGCTCTTCGGGATCCAGCGCGCGCGGCTCTTGCCGCCGTCCACCACCACGAAGCGGCGGTGGAAGCGGGCCAGGTAGGTGGCGGCGGTCAGGCCGGCGGGGCCGGCGCCGACCACCAGCACGTCCAGCGGCGGCTCAGCGGCCGGCGCCGACGCCGATGAATTCGAGGAACTCGGCGCGGGTTCGGGCATCGTCACGGAAACTCCCCAGCATCTTGCTGGTGACCATGCTCACGCCGCGCTTGTGCACGCCGCGTGTGGTCATGCACTCGTGCGCGCCCACCACCACCACGCCCACCCCGCGCGGCTGCAGCACGCGCTGGATGCAGCTGGCGATCTGCGCGGTCATCTTCTCCTGCACCTGGAAGCGGCGCGCGTAGGCGTCCACCACGCGTGCCAGCTTGCTGATGCCCACCACCTTGCCGGCCGGCAGGTAGCCCACGTGGACGCGGCCGATGATCGGCGCCATGTGGTGCTCGCAGTGGCTTTCGTACTCGATGTCGCGCAGCACGATCATCTCGTCGTAGCCGCAGACTTCCTCGAAGGTACGCTGCAGGTAGTCGTCCGGGTCCAGCGCGTAGCCGCTGAACCAGTCCTGGTAGGCCTTGGCCACCCGCTTGGGGGTGTCCAGCAGGCCCTCGCGGGCGGGGTCGTCGCCGGCCCAGCGCAGCAGCGTGCGCACCGCGTCCTCGGCCTGCTGGCGGCTGACGTCGTGGCGCACGTCGTCGGGACGCGCGTCGGCGGGCGGGATGGGATCGGACATTTGGGTTTCCGGTTCGGCGAAGGGGAATCGTAGCGCGGCCCCGCAGGGGCCACACCCCGAGACCGGCCATTACGGCCGCCGGGCGGGTTCCGATGCAGCCCTCAGCGCGCGGGCGCGGCCCCCGCTGGGCGGCCGCCCAGCAGCCGCGCCGGCAGCATCAGCAGCGCGTGCAGGAAGGCGAACAGCGCCGAGAAGGTGATGCCGACCAGCCGGAACGGCAACGCCAGCAGCCACGCCAGCGGCCACAGCACCAGCGCCAGCAGGGCCAGCGGCCAGCACAGGACCCAGAGCAGGCACCAGGCCAGCAGGGCGAACAGGGTGGTCATCGTCCGCGCTCCGACGGGTCGCTGCCACGCGCAGCGCCGCCACGATCGCCGCGGCCGGGCGCCGTGGCAAGCGGCATGCGACGAACGCCGGCAGGGCGCGACGAACGCCCCGCCGCCGCCTCAGAAGCCGTTGTCGCCGTCCAGGATCCGGCCCAGCCCGCCCAGGACCGAGCCCTCGCCGCGGCCGCCGCCCTGCTGCGGCGCCGCCGCCAGCATGCGGCCGGCCAGGCGCGAGAACGGCAGCGACTGCAGCCAGACCTTGCCGGGACCGGTCAGGGTGGCCAGGAACACGCCTTCGCCGCCGAAGAACATCGACTTCAGCCCGGCCACCGCGCGCACGTCCATGTTGACGCTGGCGTGGAAGCCGACCACGCAGCCGGTGTCGACGTCGATCCGCTCGCCCGCGGCCAGCTCGCGCTCCACCACGCAGCCGCCGGCGTGGATGAACACCCAGCCGTCGCCCTCCAGCTTCTGCATGATGAAGCCCTCGCCGCCGAACAGGCCGGTGAGGATCTTCTTCTGGAAATGCACGCCCACCTGCACGCCGCGCGCGCCGGCCAGGAAGCTGTCCTTCTGGCAGATGATGCGGCCGCCGTGCTCGTCCAGCTTCATCGCCATCACCGTGCCCGGGTAGGGCGCGGCGAACGCCACCCTGGCCTTGCCGCTGCCGGTGTGGGTGTACAGCGTGGTGAACAGGCTTTCGCCGGTGATCACGCGCTTGCCGGCCGACAGCAGCTTGTCCATGAAGCCGCCGCCCTGGCCGGAGGCCGAGCCGTCGCCGAACACGGTGTCCATCTGCACCGCGCTGTCCTTGAACATCAGCGATCCGGCCTCGGCGATCGCGCTCTCGCCCGGATCCAGCTCGATCTCGACGAACTGCATCTCCTGGCCGTGGATGCGGAAGTCGATCTCGTCCGCGCGGCCCTTGCCGCCGTTGCGGGGCGGCGGCGGCGGCGTGCCCGCGGGGTCGCCCGGCACGCCGTCCACCAGCTCGGCGATGTTGCGCGCCGGCAGCCAGTCGCCCATGCCGTCCTTCCACGCCAGCAGCGCCGGGTTGCGCGCGGCCTGCGCGCGCGCGGCGTCGGTGTCCATCGGGCCGCTGCGCTGGTTGCTGGCGGTGTCGTGCAGGTACCACTGGCTCATGGGCCGCGCTCCGTGTCGGGGAAGCCAAGTCTAGCCGCGTCGCGACGGCTGGCAGCAGCCGGGCGCGGCTGCTGCCAACACCGGCGCGCGCGCCTGCGGTAGCGTCGGACCGGGCCAAGGCGAAGGGGCAAGGCGATGACGGACATCCGGCAGGGCGCGGCGGCTGCACTGTGGCAGGCGGCGGTGCGCGAGGCGGCCGCGCGCAGCGCCACCGCGCTCGACGAGGCGCAGGAAAGCTACCTGGTGTTCGTGCTGCTGCGGCACCAGAACGATCCGGAACTGCTGGCGCGGGTGCAGGCGCTGGAGTGGCTGCGCGCGCAGGAGCGCAAGGGCCAGGCGCGCGCCGACGCGCTGCGCGACGTGGGCGACCGCTGCCTGCTGATCGCCGGGCTGTACCCGGCGCTGGCCGAGCGCCGGCGGGTGTCGGTGCACTACTTCATGGCCCTGGGCCGCGGCGCCTACCGCGACGTGGCGGCGGGTTGCCGCAACGCCTACGCCGAGCTGTTCGCACGGCTGGCCGCGGGCTACGCGGGGCTGGTGGAGGTGCTGCGCGGCCTGCGCGCGGAGCCGCTGCCGGCGCTGGTGCGGCCGGCGCCGGCCGGCGTGCGCCTGCACTGAGCCGTCGGCGCGCTCAGCCGCGGGCGGTGGCGGCCGCCGCCGCGTCGCAGTGGAGGGCCTCGTTCAACTCGTCGACGATGATCGCCCAGTCGGCGTCCTCGCCCCATTCCTCGGCCAGGAACTGGCGCTGGGCGTCGCTCCAGAACGGCGCCTCGCTGACGCGCACGTCGTCCGGCAACTGGTGCGCGCGGATGAAGGCCGCGATCTCGTCCTTGCCCGCCGGCAGCCCCAACTGCAGGAACAGGTTGGTCATACAGGATTCGGTGGTGTCCATGCGCGGCTCCGCAAACGTGTCGGCAGGAGTGTGCGCGCGCGCGCGTCAACGCCGCATCCACGCCGGGAGGACGATGCTGGCAGCCGGTTTCCCGGGAGAACTGCCATGCAGGCCACACGCACGCCACAAGACACGCAGCCCATGCAGGGCATGAAACCCATGCACCCCTACCGCACCTTCCTGCTGATGATCGCGACCGGCGCGGTGCTCATGTTCGGCCTGATGTACCTCAACACCTACCAGGCCTCGCACGTCTGGTTCAGCCAGACGCGGCTGTTCATGACTTTCATCATGGCCGGCGCGATGGCGCTGGTGATGCTGTTCTTCATGCGCCACATGTACCGCGACCGCGGCGCCAACGCCGCCATCGTGGCCGGCAGCATCGCGCTGATCGCGCTGGGCCTGGGCCTGGTCCGCACCCAGGCCACGGTGGGCGACGTGGCGTGGATGAAGGCGATGATCCCGCACCACTCCATCGCCATCCTCACCAGCGAGCGCGCGCGCATCAGCGACCCGCGGGTGCGCAGGCTGGCGGACGGCATCATCGAGACCCAGCGCCGCGAGATCGGCGAGATGGAAACCCTGATCGCCGACCTCGACCACGACCGCCGCTGAGCCGCCCCTCACCGCGCGGTCACGGCCCGCGGCGCAAGCTGGCCCCGTTACGGTGCAATACCGTATCGGCTCCTCAGCCGCGCACCCCACCCCACTTTCCGCATTGAGTCCAAGCCCAGGCGCAACGCCCGGGCCGCGGTCCAGGCCGCCCACGGAATCCCGCCGGGATTCCCCACAACAGGACACACTCATGCAGACCCAGAACCAGAACACCAACACCACGCCGCGCGCCCCGCAGAACCTGGTGGGCACGCTGAAGAACAACCAGTCGTTCGCGATGTTCTCCAATGCCGTCGACAAGGCGGGCCTGAACGGCGCGCTGGCCGGCACCACCGAGCACACCGTGTTCGCGCCGACCGACGCCGCGTTCTCGAAGCTGCCCGCCGGCACGATGGACCGCCTGCTGAAGCCGGAGAACAAGGCCGAGTTGGCCGACCTGGTCAACTACCACCTGGTCGACGGCCGCCGCTCCACCATCGACGTGGGCAAGTGGGAAGCCGCGCGCACCATCGGCGGCCAGCATGCCCCGATCGCGCTGAGCGACAACAAGCTCACCATCGACGGCGCCCGCGTCACCAGCCCGGACATCACCGCCAGCAACGGCATGGTCCACGGCATCGACAAGGTCAACCTGCCCACCAAGGGCAAGGCGACCGGCGCCAGCAAGCAGCAGTAAGCGCCAGGGCGGCGCAGGCCGCCACGACGCCACGCACGCACGGCGGGGAGCGATCCCCGCCGTTTTCGCGTGCGCGGGCCGGAACGGGCGCCGGCCCGACCTCAGGCGTCGGCGGCGTCGGGCGCGGCCAAGCCCTTGCCGTACAGGCCGGAGCGGTCGAAGCAGCAGATCCGCCGCTTGCCCGCGGCCAGCATGTCGCAGGCGT
>CAMLJA010000147.1 GCA_946480065.1 uncultured Thermomonas sp.
TACGAGATCAGAGTGAGTGACTGGAGTTCAGACGTGTGTTCTTCCGATCTCCGCCGCGCCTTCGAACGCGAACCGGTAGCCGCGGCCGTCGGGCACCCAGCGGCGCGCCGGGTCCGGGTCCAGCATCCGCGCCATCGCATACTCCACGCCGGCGCGCGCGGCCTGCGCCGCGGCCAGGCCGCGGGCCAGCCCGTTGCCCTGCATCGATTCGATCCGCGCCGCCATCGCGTAGCCGCCGACCAGCCCGGCCAGCAGCAGCACCAGCCACATCACCAGCAGCAGCGCGGCGCCGCGCGCGCGCCTCACGGCAGCGGCTCCGAGGCCCCGTAGCTGCCGGCCAGCGGCAGCGCCACCACCAGGTCCGGCCAGGCGCCGCGGTCGTCGGTGATGCGCACGCGCACCTGCAGCGGCAGCGCCTCGGGATGCGCCCAGCGCGGGCGCCACGGACCCGGGGTCCCGTCCGCGTCCAGCGCGCGGTAGGCGAATTCCACCCGGCGCAGGCCCTGCGCCAGCGGCTCCGGCGGCCGCGCGCCGCCCGCCAGCGCGGCGCCGCCCTGGACCATGCGGAAATCGACCTGCAGGGCGTCGCCGGACAGCGCCAGCGCGTGCAGGTGCGGGCCGCCACGGCCCAGGTAGTCCGGCAGGTCGGCGACGAAGCGCATCCGCGCGGGCCCGCCCTCGAAGCGGCGGGTGGCGCCGGTGGCCGGGTCCAGCTCGAACGCCATGCCCTGCGCACCGCCGATGCGCCGGCGCAGGAACGCCGAGACCGCGCGGATGCGCTCGTTGCGGCTGGCCATCGCCTCGCCGCGCTCGATCGTGGCCGCGGCCGCGCGCACGGTGGCGAACGCCAGCGCCAGCGCGGCCGCCAGCAGGCTGGTGGCCAGCAGCACCTCCAGCAAGGTGAATCCGCGCTGCGCGGCGCGCGCACGCCGGAGGCTCATGGCGCCCTCCCGCCGGTCGCCGACGCACGCACCAGCCGCAGGCTGGACAGTTGCAGCGTCTGCCCGGGGCCGCCGTCGCCCCACTCCATCCGCAGCGCCACCCGCAGCAGCCGCGGCGCGCCGGGCGACGGCGGCGCGTCCGCGCGCCCCGGTCCCGCCCACGGCGCCACGTCGAGCTGCCAGTGGTAGCGGCCGTCCTCCAGCGCGCCCTGCCGGTGGCCCGGCTCCGGCAGCACCGCCAGTTCGTCCAGCAGCGACTGCGCGTGCAGCGCCGCGCGCCCGGCGTCGCCGGCCTGGCGCAGCTGGCGGCTGGCGCCGGACAGCGTGCCCAGCAGCAGGGTCAGGCCCAGCGCCAGGATCGCGAACGCCACCACGATCTCGATCAGGGTGTAGCCGCGTGCGGCGCGCCGCGCGCTCATCGCGACTCCCGCGCGCGGTGCAGGCTGACCTCGCCGGTCAGCCAGCCCACGTCCACGTCCCAGCCGGCGCGCGCGCCGGCCTCGCCCGCCAGCAGCCGCACCCGGCCGCCGGTGGCGGCGCCGTCCGGGAAGAAGCGCACCGCGCCCTCGCCGCGCGCGGGCTGGACCTCGCGCGCGCCGGTGAACACCACCTCGCCGACGTCGGGCAGGCGTCCGCTGCGGCCCTTGGCGCCGCGCCAGCTGCGCGAGGCGGGGTCGATCACGAAGTCCTGCGGCTCGCCGCTGCTGATCGCCACCGCGCGGGTGAACCGCAGCTGCGCCGCCAGTTCGCCGGCGCCGGCGCGCAGCCGCATGCCGCGCAGCCCGCCGCCGAACGCGGACACCGCCAGCAGGCTGGCGGCGGCCACCAGCGCCAGCACCAGCAGCATCTCCAGCAGCGAGAACCCGTCCGTGCGGCGCATCGATCCGGCTCCTGGGCGCGCGCCGGCGTTACTCGTAGCGGATGTCGGCGTCCACGCTGTCGCCGCCGGCCTGGCCGTCCTTGCCCAGGCTGGACAGGTCGAACGGCTTGCCCTCGCCGGGCACCGCGTAGACGTAGGGGTGGTTCCACGGATCCTTCAGCTCGGCCGCCTTGGCGTACGGGCCCAGCCAGCCGCCGGCCGCGGCCGGCGCGTCCACCAGGTCCTCGAGCCTGGCGGGCAACCCGCCGGTGTCCATCTCGTACTGCTGGATCTTCTCCGCCAGCGTCTGCACCTGCGCCTTGGCCAGGTTGACCTTGGCGCGGTCGCCGCCGCCCAGGATGCGGGTGGCGGCGAAGGCGACGATGCCGCCGATCAGCACCACCACCAGGATGATCTCGATCAGCGAAAAGCCGGCCTGCGCGGCGGGCGAAGGTGCATAGCGGCGGTTGCGCATGGGCATGTCCACGGGTGTCGTTGCGGCGGTTGGCCCGATTGTCGCCGAGTTGCGCCGCCGGTGCGCGGCGGCGCCGCGTTCAGCTAGCCCACCACGCTGGTGAGGTCGTAGATCGGCGAGAGCACGGCCATGATCACCACCCCCACCACCAGCGCCAGCAGCAGCGTCACCGCCGGCACCAGCGCGGCCAGCAGCCGGTCGAGCGTGATCGAGGCGTCCTGCTCGAAGGTATCGGCGGCCTTCAGCAGCATCGCGTCCAGCGCGCCGGATTCCTCGCCGACCTGGATCATCTGCAGCGCCAGCCGCGGGAACCGCTTGCCGCGCCCCAGCGCGGCGGACAGGCCGATGCCGTTCTTCACTTCCTCGGCCGCGGCCTCCACGTCGGCCGCCAGCACCCGGTTGTCCAGCACGTTGCGGGCGATGCCGAGCGCGGCCAGCAGCGGCACCCCGTTGCGCAGCAGGGTGCCCAGGGTGCGCGCCAGCCGCGCGGTGTCCAGCTTGGCCGCCAGCGCGCCGGCCAGCCGGCGCTGCAGCAGCCAGGCGTCGAAGCGCAGCTGGAAGGCGGGGTCGCGGCGCTTGCGCTCCAGCCAGGCCAGCGCCAGCAGCGGCAGCGCCAGCAGCACGATCCACCAGTCGCGCACGAACCCGCCCAGCCCCAGCACCAGCCGCGAGAACCACGGCAGCTCGGCGTCCAGGCTGTCGTACATCGCCGCGAACTGCGGCACCACGTAGCCCAGCAGGAACAGCAGCGACAGCCCCACCATCGCCAGCAGGATGGCGGGATACACCAGCGCGTTGACCACCCGCGCGCGCAGCGCCCGCGCGCGCTCCAGGTAGTCGGCCAGCCGCTGCAGGGTCTCGTGCAGGCTGCCCCCGGCCTCGCCGGCGCGCACCATGTTCACGTACAGGCGGCCGAACGCGCCGTGCTGGCGCTCCAGCGCGGCCGACAGCGGGGCGCCGCCGCGCACCGCGTCGCGGATGTCGCCCAGCGCGCGCCGCGCCGCCTCGTCCTCCGGCAGCTCCAGCAGGATGGTCAGCGCGCGGTCCAGCGGCTGCCCGGCCGCCAGCAGGGTGGCCAGCTGCTGGGTGAACTGCACCAGCCGCTGGCCGGCGAACGGCTTGGGCTTGAACAGCGTGCGCCAGGCCACCCCGCCGCCGCCGCCGTCGGCCAGCGCCGCCTCGACCGGCAGGTGTCCCTGCTCCTGCAGGCGGGCGGCGACCTCGGCCTGGCTGGCGGCCTCCATCTGCCCGTCCAGCAGCTCGCCGCGCGCGTCCAGCGCCTTGTAGCGGTACACGGGCACGGGGTCAGGCGTCCTCGGTCACGCGCAGGACTTCCTCGATGGTGGTCTCGCCGCGCAGGGCCTTGGCGATGCCGACCTCGTACATCGTCGCCATCCCGGCCTGCCGCGCGAGCGCCTCGATTTCGTCCATGCCGGCGTGCCGCATCACCGCGCGCCGCAGCGCGTCGTCCATCACCAGCAGCTCCATGATGGTGGTGCGGCCCAGGTAGCCGGTGGGCGAGAGCGCGGACGGCACCGGGCGGTACAGCAGGATCTCGCCCTCGGGCTGGAACCGGCGCAGCCCGAACTTCTCGATCTCCTCCGGCGAGGCCGGGTACGCCTGCGCGTGTGTAGGCTCCAGCCGGCGCACCAGCCGCTGGCCGAGGATGCCGTTGACGGTGGACGTGAGCAGGTAGTCCTCCACTCCCATGTCCAGCAGCCGGGTGATGCCGCCGGCGGCGTTGTTGGTGTGCAGCGTGCTCAGCACCAGGTGGCCGGTGAGCGCGGACTGGATCGCGATGCGCGCGGTCTCCAGGTCGCGCATCTCGCCGATCATGATGATGTCCGGGTCCTGGCGCACGATGCTGCGCAGCGCGTTGGCGAAGTCCAGCCCGATCTGCGGCTTGGCCTGGATCTGGTTGATGCCGTCGATCTGGTATTCCACCGGATCCTCGACGGTGATGATCTTGACGTCGGGCGTGTTGAGCCGGCTCAGCGCGGTGTACAGCGTGGTGGTCTTGCCCGAGCCGGTGGGGCCGGTGACCAGCACGATGCCGTGCGGCTGCTCCAGCACCTTCTGGAAGCGCGGCATGAACGCGCTGCCGAAGCCCAGGCGCTCGAAGTCCAGCACCACGGTCTCGCGGTCCAAAAGGCGCATGACCACCGATTCGCCGTGCGCGGTGGGCACCGTGCTGACGCGCAGGTCCAGCTCCTTGCCCTGCACCCGGGCCACGATGCGCCCGTCCTGCGGCAGCCGGCGCTCGGCGATGTTGAGCCGGGCCATGATCTTGATGCGGCTGATGATCGCGGCGGTGAGGTTCTGCGGCGGCGCCTCGCCTTCCTCCAGCACGCCGTCGATGCGGTAGCGGACCTTCAGCCGGTTCTCGAAGGGCTCGATGTGGATGTCCGAGGCGCGCAGCTCCACCGCGCGCTGGATGACCAGGTTGACCAGCCGGATCACCGGCGCCTCGGAGGCCAGGTCGCGCAGGTGCTCGACGTCGTCGGCGCCGTCCTCGCCCTCGGCGCCCTCCACGATCCCTTCCATCGCGCTGCGGCCCTGGCCGTGCCAGCGCTCGATGAGTTCGTCGATCTCGCTGCGCAGCGCCACCGCGGCGCGCACCTCGCGCCCGGCCGCCAGCCGCACCGCGTCCAGCGCGTAGGGATCCTGCGGGTCCGCCAGCAGCACCTCCACGTGCCCGGCGTCGGCCGCCACCGGCACCAGGTGGAACTGGCGCATGAAGCGCACGCCCAGCGCCACGTCCTCCGGCGGCAGTTCCGGCACTTCGCGGGCGCTGCGCAGCGGCAGCCCCAGTTCGGCCGCGCAGGCCTCGGCGTGGTCACGCTCGGACACCAGGCCCAGCCGGCCCAGCAGCACCAGCAGGTCGCCGCCGTCCTGCTCCTGCAGCCGGCGCGCGCGCGCCAGGTCGACGTCCTTGAGCTTGCCGCGCGCCGCCAGCGCATCGGCGATGCGCGCGTCGACGGTTCCGGCCGGCGGCGCGGCGGTGGCGGTTTCGTGGGTGGATGCGTTCACGACGGCATGCTCCGGGTCCGCTGCGGACTGTAGCAGGGCGGCCGCCGGGAGACGGCGCGGATAGCGCCGCTCGATGGGCACCCCCGGCCCGCCGGCCTGCATGCCGTCGGGCGTTCGCGGGCTCGCGGCTAGCGCCGCTCGATGGGCACCCCCGGCCCGCCGGCCTGCATGCCGTCGGGCGTTC
>CAMLJA010000148.1 GCA_946480065.1 uncultured Thermomonas sp.
TGCCGCCGCCTGCGGGGCGTCGGCATCGCCATCGACATCCACATCGGGCGCGGCCTCGGCGGCGAGGTCGTGCGTCGGCGGGTCGGCCTGGGGCGCCGGGACCTGCGCCACCGGGCCGGGCGCCGCGCCCTGGGGCTTGCCCTTGTGCTTGTGCTTGCCGCGCTTGGCCATGCTCAGTGCCCGACCAGCGCGTTGATCCGGGCGATCAGGTCCTGTTCGCGGGGCGGCTTGACGATGTAGTCCTTGGCCCCCTGGCGCAGGCCCCACACGCGGTCCGTCTCCAGCGCCTTGGTGCTGACGATCAGGATCGGGATGTCGCGGGTCTCGGCGTCGCGCGACAGCGCGCGGGTGGCCTGGAAACCGTTCATGCCGCCGGGCAGGACGACGTCCATCAGCACCAGGTCGGGCTTCTCGCGCCGGCAGGCGGCGATGCCGTCCTCGGCGTTTTCGGAGCGCGTGACCTGGTGGCCGTTGCGCTCGAGCAGCTGGACCATCACCGCGGCTTCCGTCGGCGAGTCCTCGATCAGCAGAATGCGTGCCATGTGTTGCCCTACCCCCCGGTCAGGCGTTGACGTACGTGCGGATGGCCCCGAGCAGTTCTTCCCGCGTGAAAGGCTTGGTCAGGTACTGCTCGGAACCGACGATACGTCCCCGGGCCTTGTCGAACAAACCGTCCTTCGACGAAAGCATGATCACCGGCACGGTCTTGAACGTCTGGTTGTTCTTGATCAGCGCGCAGGTCTGGTAGCCGTCCAGGCGCGGCATCATGATGTCGACGAAGATGATCTGCGGGTCGTGGTCGGCGATCTTGGACAGTGCCTCGAACCCGTCGGTGGCGGTCACCACCTCGCAGCCCTCGCGCGCAAGCAGCGTTTCCGCCGTGCGCCGGATGGTCTTGGAATCGTCGATGACCATCACCCTCAATCCCTTGAGGCTGACGTCCTGGCCGTTGTCCTGCGACATGCGTTCCCCTTTGCCCGCGTGCGCATCCGTGGCGGCTCGGCCCCGGAGCGGACTGTCTATATCCCAGCCCGGGCGCGGCCTGTCAAGCGCCGCGACGCGCGGCCGCGCTGGATCCCGGGCGCCCCGCTGCTACCATGCCGGCACCTCCCGCCGGACATCCGCATGGCAGCCGTGACGCCGCTCGACGTGATCGTGGTGATGGACCCGATCGGCGCCATCAGGATCGCCAAGGACTCCACCTTCGCCATGCTGCTGGAAGCCCAGCGCCGCGGCCACCGCCTGCACTACGTGCGGCCGGGCGGGCTGGCGGTGCGCGACGGCCGCGCCGTGGCCGCCGCGGCGCCGCTGCAGGTCCGCGAGGCGCAGGGCGACCACTACGCGCTGGGCGACTGGGCCACGCTGGAGTTCGGCCCCGGCCAGGCGGTGCTGATGCGCACCGACCCGCCGGTGGACGCCGACTACCTGCACGACACCCAGGTGCTGGGCATGGCCCAGCGCCAGGGCGCGCGGGTGGTGAACGACCCGCAGGGCCTGCGCGACTTCAACGAGAAACTGGCCGCGCTGCTGTTCCCGCAGTGCTGCCCGCCCACCCTGGTCAGCCGCGACGCCGCCGCGCTCAAGGCGTTCGTGAACGCGCAGGGCGAGGCGGTGCTCAAGCCGCTGGACGGCATGGGCGGGCGCTCGATCTTCCGCGCCCGCGCCGGCGAGGCCAACCTGAACGTGATCCTGGAGACGCTGACCGAAGGCGGGCGCCACCTGGCCATGGCCCAGCGCTACCTGCCCGAGATCGTCGACGGCGACAAGCGGATCCTGCTGGTGGACGGCGAACCCGTCGACTACTGCCTGGCGCGGATCCCGCAGGGCGACGAGTTCCGCGGCAACCTGGCCGCCGGCGGCCGCGGCGAGGGCCGGCCGCTCTCCGAGCGCGACCGCTGGATCGCGGCCCAGGTCGGGCCCGAGATGCAGCGGCGCGGCATGCTGTTCGTCGGCCTGGACGTGATCGGCGACTACCTCACCGAGGTCAACGTCACCAGCCCGACCTGCATCCGCGAGCTGGACGCGCAGTACGGCCTCAACATCGCCGGGCGCCTGTTCGACCGCATCGAAGCCGCGATCGCCGGCTGATGCCCGCGGCGAGCGCCCCCGTCGCGCAGGCGGCGCCGGCGATCGGCGAGTCCAGCCGGCTGGGCGCCACCCTGGTCCTGTCGGTGCTGCTGCACGCGATGGTGGTGCTGGGGCTCGGCTTCGCCGCCGAGGACGCGGCGCCGGTGGTGCCGACGCTGGACGTGATCCTCACCCAGACCCGGACCGCGCTGACACCCGCGCAGGCCGACTTCCTGGCCCAGGCCGCCAACCAGGGCGGCGGCGAGCACGAGACGTCATCGCGCCCCACGGCGCCCCAGGCCGGCCCGCTGCCGCAGCCCGAGGACGGCCTGGCGCCGCGGCCGCTGCGCGCGCAGGCCCCCGCGCCCAGTCCGCCGCCGAAAGCGCGGGTGATCGCGTCCACCGACGCCGAGCGCGCCGCGCCGACGCCGCGCGCGCGTCCCGAAGTGGAGCCGGACGCACTGCCCCGGGGGCAGGAGAAGATCGACCGCGACATCGAGATGGCGCGCCTGGCCGCCGAGATCCAGCTGCGCTCGCAGCAGTATGCCAAGCGGCCCAAGCGCAAGTTCGTGTCGGCCAGCACCCGCGAATACGCGTGGGCGCGCTACCTGCGCGGCTGGGTGGACCGGGTGGAGCGGGTGGGCAACCTCAACTACCCGGACGAGGCGCGCCGGCGCCGGATCGGGGGGGTGGTGGTGATCAGCGTGGGCGTGCGCCGCGACGGCAGCGTGGAGAGCACCCGCATCATCCAGTCCAGCCGCATCCCCATGCTGGACGACGCCGCGCTGCGGATCGTGCGGCTCTCCGCGCCGTTCGAACCGCTGCCCAAGACCCGGGAAGACCCCGACATCCTGCACGTCACCCGCACCTGGCAGTTCCTGCCGGGCGGCGAACTGGTGGATCGCTGACCGCCCGCCCCTGCGCTCAGCCCTCGCCCCGCCGCGCCCGCTGCTCGGCCAGGGTCAGGGCCACGTTGTCGCGCAGGTAGGCGGGTTCGACCCGCTCGGGCGGCACCGAGCCGCCGCTGGCGTGCAGCAGCGCGCCCAGCCGGGCCACGTCGGCCGCGTGCGGCAGCGCCCGGGCGTCGAGCGAGGCCAGCCGCGGCCCCAGCCGCTGCGCCAGCACGCCGTCCACGGCCGCGAAGCCGGTGCCGACCGCGTGCCAGCCCTCGCCCCGCGGCGGCAGGTAGTCGGCCGGCGCAATCACGGTTTCCCCGGCGAGGAGCTGCAGCCCCTCGCCCTGGCGGCGGAACGCCGCGGCGTAGACCTCGCCCATGCGCGCATCGATCGCGGCCAGGATGGCTTCGCCGGGCGCGCGCATCGCCAGCGCCGCCAGCGTGGACACCGGCAGCAGCGGGCGTTCGAGCGCCAGCGCGATGCCCTGGGACAGCGCGATCGCCAGCCGCACCCCGGTGAAGGCGCCGGGGCCGCGCCCCAGCGCGATCGCATCCAGCTGCGACTTCGCCAGCCCGGCCTCTGCCAGCAGCGCCTCGGCCCACGGCAGCGCCAGCTCGGCGTGGCGGCGCGGCGCCAGCTCGAACCGCTCGAGCACCTGCCCGTCCGCGTACACCGCGACCGAACACGCCTCGGTGGAGGTTTCGAACGCGAGCAGCTTCATGCGCCCGCCCCCGGCGCGAAGAACGCCTGCACGTCCGCCAGCGCGCGGGTGCGCGGGAGCGGCGGCAGCGAGTCCAGGAAGGTGCGGCCGTAGCTCTTGCCCAGCAGGCGCGGGTCGCACAGCACCAGCACGCCGCGGTCGGTCTCGGTGCGGATCAGCCGGCCGGCGCCCTGCTTGAGCGCGATCACCGCCTGCGGCAGCTGCTCGTCGCGGAACGGGTTGCCGCCGGCGCGGCGGATCGCGTCCAGCCGCGCCTCGAACACCGGGTCGTCCGGCGCGGCGAACGGCAGCTTGTCGATGACGACCACGCTCAGCGCGTCGCCGGCCACGTCCACGCCCTCGCGGAAGCTGGCGGTGCCCAGCAGCACGCCGTTGCCGGATTCGCGGAATTTCTGCAGCAGCACGTGGCGCGGCTCGGTGCCCTGCACGAACAGCGGCCACGGGCCCGCGCGCAGGGCGTCTGCCGCTTCGCGCAGGGCGCGGTGCGAGGCGAACAGCAGGAAGGCACGCCCGCCCGAGGCTTCGAGCACCGGCCACACCGCGTCGAGCACCGCGGCGCCGTACTCGCGGGCGGCCGGTTCCGGCAGCCCCGGCGGCAGGAAGCACAGGGCCTGGCGGTCCCAGTCGAACGGGCTGGGCTCGATCAGCTCGGCGGCCTCGTCGATGCCCAGGCGCTGGGCAACGTGGGCGAATCCCCCGCCGACCGCCAGCGTGGCCGAGGTGAACACCCACGCGGCGCGCGAGTCCTCGCGGTGCGCGCGCAGCGGCGCGGAGACGTCCAGCGGGGTGCGCTGCAGGCGGAAGCCGCGCGGCGTAAGTTCGTACCAGTGCACGCTGGTGCCGGCGTCGTCCGCCACCGCGTCCGGCGCGGCGGCGTCGCCCGCATCGTCCTGCCCCGCCCCCGCGGGCGGCTGGCCCAGCCAGCGCCGCAGCTGGGCCTGCTGCAGGCCGGCGCGCAGGTGGCAGGCGTCCAGCCCGGGCGCGGCCTCGCGCAGCGGCGCCAGCGCGGCACGCAGGTCCCCCAGCGCCGCGTCCAGCGCATCGAACGCCGGCGCGATGCCTTCGGCGTCCAGCGCCCGCCACGCGGTGCCGCGGCCCGGCAGCGGGTCCATGGCGGCGCGCAGCGCGCGCGCGGCGTGCTCCAGCGCCCGCGACGGCTCCTGCACGGCCGCCAGCGCGCCGGGAACGTCCTTGCCCTCCGACAGCGCGTCGCGCGCCAGTTCGACCAGCGGCCGCGCGCCCAGTCCTTCGCCGAAGAACTGCGCCGCCAGTTCCGGCAGCTGGTGGGCCTCGTCGACCACGAACGCCTGCGCGCCCGGGAGGATGTCGCCGAAGCCCTCCTGCTTCAGCGCCAGGTCGGCCAGCAGCAGGTGGTGGTTCACCACCACCAGGTCGGCCGCCTGCGCGCGCTGGCGCGCCTGCACCACGAAGCAGTCGGACCAGAACGGGCATTCGGTGCCCAGGCAGTTGTCGGCGGTGGAGGTCACCTGCGGCAGCAGCGGCGAATCCTCGGGGAAGGCGTCCAGTTCGGCCAGGTCGCCGGCCTGGGTGCGGCCGCCCCAGGCCACCACCCGCTGGAACTGCGCGGCCAGCTCGCGCGAGGAGAACCGCGCGTCGCCCCTGGCCTGCTCCACCCGGTAGCGGCACAGGTAGTTGGCGCGGCCCTTCAGCAGCGCGGTCTTCAGGCCCACGCCCAGCGCCTCGCGCACCCGCGGCAGGTCGCGCTGGTACAGCTGGTCCTGCAGCGCGCGGGTGCCGGTGGAGACGATGGTCTTCATGCCCGACAGC
>CAMLJA010000149.1 GCA_946480065.1 uncultured Thermomonas sp.
CGCCGAGGGCGACGAACCAGATCGCGGCGGTCAGCACCACCGTCAGTACCAGCACCGTCCAGCCGGTGCGATAGACCTCGGGGATCTCGAAACCCCAGCCCGCGTCCCACAACAGGTGGCGCAGGCCGTTGAGCAGGTGGTAGACCAGCGCCAGCGAGAAGCCGAACAGCACGAATTTGCCGAGTGGCGAGGCCAGGCAGGCCGCCGCGCGCGCGTAACTTTCACCCCCCATGGCCACCGCCAGCAGCCACCACGCCAGCGCGAATGCGCCGAAGGTCAGGATCACGCCGGTGACGCGATGCAGGATCGACATCGTCATCGTGATCTGCCAGCGATAGACCTGCAGATGCGGTGACAGGGGACGTTCGCGGGTCGCCATCGGCACTCGTCCTTTTGATTCGAAGAACACTGATTCGTAAAAGCAGGAAACTCAGAAATCGATGCAGCGGCCGTTCTTTTCCCAGTCGCCGTAGCGGGTCGGGTCCGGGCCGCCGCGGCCGCCGATCTCGATGGCGCGCTCGGGCGTGGCCGGCGCGGCCGGAGGCGCGGCGGGCACCGCGTCGGGGGCGGGCTCGGGCGTGGGAGGGGTTTGGCCTATCATCGACGCAGTCACAACCTGGCAAGTTTACGTCCCGCGCCCGATGAACCACAACCCGCAACCCTCGCCAGACCACCGATTCCGGCTGCCGGGCCAGGCCGTGCTGGCCGTTTCCGGCCGCGATGCGCTGGCGTTCGCGCAGGCCCAGTACATGAACGACGTCGCCGCGCTGGCCGACGGCCAGTGGCAGTGGAACGGCTGGCTGACGCCGAAGGGGCGCGTGGTCGCGCTGTTCGCCGCGCTCAGGCTCGATGCCGATACGCTGTGGCTGCTGGTTCCGGATGCAGGGGCGGCGGCATTGGCGGCGGCGCTGCAACGCTACGTCTTCCGCAGCAAGCTGGCGCTGGCCGCGCTCGACGCGCCCATGCTCGGCCGTTTCGGCCCGCCCAAGCGGGCCGCGGGCGCGCGCTTCGCGCGCCTGGACGACGGCGCGCTGGAACTGGACATGGGCGGCGCCGGCGGTCCGCGGACCCTGCGCATCGGCGGCCCGCCGGCGGCCGAGGACGCCGCCGCGGCGACGGCCTGGGACGCGGCCGACCTGGCGCACGGCCTGCCGCGCCTGCCTGCGGCGCAGGCCGGGCAGTGGACGCCGCAGCAGCTGTCGCTGGAACGCCTGCGCGCCTTCAGCGTGAAGAAGGGCTGCTACCCGGGCCAGGAGATCGTGGCCCGCACCCATTTCCTGGGCCAGGCCAAGCGCGGCCTGGCGCTGTTCCAGGCCGATCCGCCGCCGGCGCCGGGCAGCGACGTGAGCGACGGCGCGCGCGCACTGGGCACCGTGGTCGCCAGCGCCGGCGGACACTGCCTGGCGGTGCTGCCGCTGGAGCGCGACGCCGCCCCGCTGCAGGCCGGCGGCATCGCCCTGCGCGAAGCGCCGCTGCTGGACGGCCTGGCGCGCTGATCAGCCGGCCAGCGCGGCCGCCGCCGCGACGATGTCCTCGTCCTTCGGGATCACCAGGAAGGCCGCGCCCGCCAGAGGCGTGTACGTATCCGCGCCCACCACGCGCCTGATCGGCTTGCCGCCGAAGCCGCCTTCCGTGATCGCGGTGATCACGCCCTCGCCGACGCCGGCGCTGAAGCGGCCCTCATCCACCACCAGGATGCGGTCGCACTCGCCCGCATGGTTCGCGATGGCCGCGTGGTTCAGCGGCACCAGCCAGCGCAGGTCGACCACGCGTACTTTCCAGCCGTGTTTCTTCTCGATCTCGCGCGCGGCGCGCAGGCTCATCGGCATGCCGTTGCCGAAGCTGAAGATCACGCAGTCGGTGGCGTCCGCGTTGTAGACGCGCTCCTCGCCCGGCACCAGCGCCCGGTCGGGCGCCGGGTACTCGGTCAGCCACTGGCCGTCCCCCGCTTCGTACAGGTCCTTGGCCATGTACAGCGCGATGGGTTCGAGGAAGGCGGTGACGCGCCCGTCCACCTTCGCCAGCGCGGCCAGCGTGCGCAGCATCATCGCGGCGTCGTCGCCGCGCGACGGGCAGCCGACCACCAGGCCGGGGATGTCGCGGAGTGCAGTGACCGAATTGTCGTTGTGGAAGTGCCCGCCGAAGCCGCGCTGGTAGCCCAGGCCGGCGATGCGCACCACCATCGGGTTGCGGAACTGGTCGTCGCTGAAGAACTGCAGCGAACAGGCCTCGCCGCGCAGCTGGTCGATGGCGTTGTGCAGGTAGGCCAGGTACTGGATCTCGGGGATCGGCAGCATGCCCATGTTGGCGAAGCCCTGGGCCATGCCCAGGATCATGGTCTCGTCCAGCAGCGTGTTGAACACGCGGCGGTTGCCGAATGCCTTGTGCAGGCCCTTGGTGACCGTGTAGACGCCGCCCTTCTGCGCCACGTCTTCGCCGAACAGCAGCGTCTCCGGGTACTTGGCGAACAGGTCGTGCAGGGCCTGGTTGATCTGGATGGCCAGGTGCTTCGGCACCTGCTTCTCGGGCAGCCTGTCCTCGCCGCCGAACGCCTTGACGCGGGACTCGTGCGACGGTGCGCGGGTGGCCTCGGCCTGCACCTTGTCCGGCGTGTACGGCGCCAGCGGGCGCATCACGTGTTCCAGCGTCCCGATGCGCGGGCGGCTGTCGGCATCCTCGGCGGCGGCGAAGCACTTCCTGCGCGTCTCCTCGTACAGCGCGAGGATCTCCTCCTTCGTCATCGCCCCGGACTCCAGCGCGATCGCGGCCGAGCGCAGCAGCGGATCGCCCGCCTCCACCGCGCACAGCTCCTCGATGCTGCGCCATTCGATCTCGAAGTCGGTGCCGGCGTGGCCCATGATGCGCTGGGTGCGCAGGTGCAGGAAGGTGGGCCGGCGGGTGCGGCGGCAGTGCTCCACGGCGCGCAGCACGTCGCCGTAGCCGCTGGCCAGGTCCAGGCCATCGGCGAAGAAATAATCGAGGTCGGGGCGGTTGCGGAAGCTCTCGCCGATCCAGCCGGTCGGCGTCTTCACCGAGATGCCGATGCCGTTGTCCTCGCAGACGTACAGCACCGGCGCCGGCAGCTTCTGGTAGGCCGTCCAGCTGGCCGCGTTGAACGCGGTCTGCGCGGTGGCATGGTTGGCGGAAGCGTCGCCGAACGAGCAGATGGCGATGGAATCGTCCGGGACCGGCAGGCCCACGCCGAGGCGCTTGCCGGCCTCGATCGCCACCGCAGTGCCCAGCGCCTTCGGCAGGTGGGACGCAATCGTCGAGGTCTGCGGCAGCACCCACAGCGGCTTGCTGCCCCAGACCTTGTGGCGGCCGCCGCTGGCCGGGTCTTCCGCGCTGGCGGCGAAGCTCAGCGCCGAATCCATGATCGGATCCATGCCGGGCAGCTTGCGGAAGCGCTCGGCCATGAAGCCGCCGCTGCGGTAGTGCAGGAACGCCGGGTCGGTGTGGCGCGCGGCGCGCGCGACCATCGCGTTGCCCTCGTGGCCGCTCGAGCCAATCGTGTAGAAAACCTTGTTTTGCACCCGCAATACGCGCGCCATCAGGTCGAGGTGGCGCGAGATCAGCTGCGATTCGAACAGCTCGCGGAACCCCTGCGCGTCCAGCGCGCTGCCGTCTAGGATCGCCTCGCCCGGCGCCGGCCTGGGCTGGACGTGTCCGTTCCAGCCGCGCACGAACTCCTGGAAGTTGACGTCGCAGATTTCCGCGCGGTTGAGGCTCTTCATGCGGGCCGGGATGGGGTTGGGGACGGTGGCGAACATGCGGGTCTCCCCTCCCCGGCCGTGCGGGAAGGCGTGATGGATGGGGTCAGCCGGTGCTGCCGGCGCGGCGGGCGGCCCAGTCTTCGCGGGTCTGGCCCCAGGCATCGGAAGGCGCGGATTCGTAGGGCGCCGGCAACACCACCGGGCCGAGGTTGCGCGACCCCAGGCGCTGCGCCAGCGCCTGCGAGGCGGCGTTGGCCGGATCGATGCAGTGGATGACGTCGTCCCAGCCCAGGTGGGCGAACGCCCAGTCGATGGCGGCGACGGCCGCCTCGGTGGCATAGCCCTTGCCCCACGCATCCGGGTGGAAGGTCCAGCCGACCTCGTTGCCGGGCCAGCCTTCGGGCTTCCACGGCCCCACTTGGCCCAACCAGCGCCCGGTCGTCTTGTCGACGACCGAGAACATCGCGAAGCCCTGCAACGCCCAGGCCCCGGGCATCTGCAGGAACCGGCGCCATGCCGCCGCGCGCGGCAACGCGCCGCCGATGTAGCGCGCCGTCGCTTCGTCCGCCAGCGCCTCGGCGTAGCGGTCGAAGTCAGCCGCCTGCGGCACCCGCAACAGTAGGCGCGCGGTTTCGAGCACGGGCCCGGTCATGCCGGCGGCTCCGGATCAGAACGCGTTGATGCCGGTCAGCTCGCGGCCCACCACCAGCTGGTGCACCGTCTCGGTGCCCTCGTAGGTGATGACCGACTCGAGGTTCAGCGCGTGGCGGATCGGGCAGTGCTCGGTGGTGATGCCGGCGCCGCCCAGCAGGTCGCGCGCCTCGCGGGCGATGTCGATCGCCATGCGCACGTTGTTCCACTTGGCCAGCGAGACCTGGGTGGGCTGCATGGTACCGGCGTCCTTCAGGCGCCCCAGCTGCAGGGACAGCAGCTGCGCCATCGTGATGCGGCGCGCCATGTCGGCCAGCTTCAGCTGCACGGCCTGGGTGGCGGCCACCGGGCGGCCGAACAGGATGCGCTCCTTGGTGTACCGCAGCGCCTCGTCCAGGCAGGCGACGGCGGCACCGATGGGCCCCCAGGTGATGCCGTAGCGGGCCTGCGTGAGGCAACCCAGCGGGCCCTTCAGGCCCTTCACGTTCGGCAGGCGGCTGGAATCCGGCACGCGCACGTTGTCGAAGAACAGCGCGCTGGTCACCGAGGCGCGCAGGCTCATCTTGTGCTTGACCTCCTGCGCCGAGAAGCCGGGCATGCCCTTCTCCACGAGGAAGCCCTGGATGCCGTCGTCGGTCATCGCCCAGACGATGGCGATGTCGGCCAGGTTGCCGTTGGTGATCCACATCTTGGAGCCGTTGATCACCCAGTCGTCGCCGTCGCGCCTGGCGTGGGTCTTCATGTTGGCCGGGTCGGAGCCGCCGTGCGGCTCGGTCAGGCCGAAGCAGCCGATCACCTTGCCCGCGGCCATGTCGGGCAGCCAGCGCATGCGCTGTTCTTCCGTGCCGTAGGCGTAGATCGGGTACATGCACAGCGAGGACTGCACGCTGACGAAGCTGCGGATGCCGCTGTCGCCGCGTTCGAGCTCCTGGCAGATCAGGCCGTAGCTGACGGCGTTGAGCCCGTGTCCGCCGTATTGCTCGGGCAAGGACGAACCGAGCAGGCCGAGATCGGCGATCTCGGACACCAGCTCCTTGGGGAACCGGGCCTGGTCGAAGGCATCGCCGATGATCGGCAGCACGCGCTCGTCGGTGAACCGGGC
>CAMLJA010000150.1 GCA_946480065.1 uncultured Thermomonas sp.
TGCAGCACGTCGCGCACGTTGCCGGCGATCGGCAGCTCCACGCCGTGGCGCTCGGCCTGGCGCATCACTTCGTCGGCGGTCTGGATGGATTCCACCACCTGGCCGATCTCGCGCACCGCGTCGGCGATCGACGACCCGCGCCCCAGCGCCAGCCCCAGCCGGCGGTTGCGCGACAGGTCGCCGGTGCAGGTCAGCACCAGGTCGCCCAGGCCGGCCAGGCCCATCAGGGTTTCCGGGCGGCCGCCGATGGCGATGTTGAGCCGCAGCATCTCGTTGAGGCCGCGGGTGATCAGGCCGGCGCGGGCGTTCAGCCCCAGGCCCATGCCGTCGGCCACGCCGGTGGCGACCGCCAGCACGTTCTTCATCGCCCCGCCCAGCTCGGCGCCGCGCATGTCGTCGCCGGTGTAGGCGCGGAAGGCCGGGCCGTGCAGCGCGTCGGCCACCTGCTGGCAGAAGCCGGCATCGTCGGAGTGCACCGTGAGCGCGGTCGGCAGGCCCTCGGCCACTTCCTTGGCGAACGACGGGCCGGTGACCACCGCCAGCGGCACGCCTTCGCCCAGCCCGCCGTTATCAAGAATGTCGCCCGCCACTTCATGCAGGAAGCGCCCGCTGCCGGGTTCGAAGCCCTTGGTCGCCCAGGCCACGCCGGCATGCGCCGGCCGCAGCGGGGCCAGCGCGCGCAGGGTGCCGGCGAACGCGTGCGAGGGCACCGCCACCAGCACCAGATCGCAGCCGTGCAGCGCCTGCGCCAGGTCGGTGGTGGCCCGCAGCGATGCGGGCAAGGCGATCCCGGGCAGGTAGCGCGGGTTCTGGTGGTCGCGTTCGAGCGCCGCGACCACCGCCGGGTCGCGGCCCCAGAGGACCGTGGGATGGCCGTGCCGCGCGATCAGCGCGGCCAGCGCGGTGCCCCAGGAGCCCGCGCCCAGGACCGCGACCGCGGGCTTGGAGGACTCCGCCATGCCGCCTGCGGTCAGGCGTTGCCGGCGGTTTCGGTGTCGGCCAGCGAGCCGCCCGCCACCTGCGACGCCCGCTGGCGCAGGGTCTCGCCGTACAGCGCCTCGAAGTTGATCGGCTGCATCGGGAACGGCGGGAAGCCGCCGTTGGTGATCAGCTGGCCGATGGCGGCGGCGGCATAGGGATACAGGATGTTCGGGCACGCGGTGCCGAGCATCGCGTCCAGGGCCTGGTCCTCGAACCCGGCCAGGCCGAACACGCCGGCCTGCTCCACTTCGGCCAGGTAGGCGGTCTTGCCGTTGAGGGTGCAGGTCACGGTGATGCCCAGGCCCACCTCGAACGCGGCCTCGCCCAGGCGCTGGACCTTCTGGCTCAGCTTCATCTGCAGGTCGGGCTGGCCCTGTTCGTTGAACACCTGCGGCGCGTTCGGCGCCTCGAAGGACAGGTCCTTCACGTACAGCTTCTCGACCGTGAAGCTCGCGCCCTGCGGCTGCGGCTGGCCATCGACGGCCGGGGCCGCGTCGTTCAGGATTTCATCGGACATGGGGTGCTCCAAGGGTGCGCGTCGGGCGCACGGATTGCGGACAAGAGGTCGATTATCGCATCGACCGGCAGCGACTGCCTGACTTGGGGACCCGTTGGCGCCGGCGCAAGGGCCGGCCGCGACGCGCGTCAGGCGCGGCCCTTGACCAGCGGCAGGTCGGCCGCCTGCCAGGCCTGGATGCCGCCGTCGAGCACGCCGACGTTGCTGAAGCCGGCCTTGCGCAGGCGCGTGGCGGCGCCGGTCGCGGTCTGGCCGGACTTGCACACCAGCACCACCGGCAGCGCCTTGGCCGGCGCCAGCTGGCGGTTCTCGGGATCGAACTGGCTCATCTGCACGTTCTTCGAGCCGGCGATGTGGCCCTTCTCGAACTCGGCGGCCGGGCGCAGGTCCACCACCAGCGCGTCCTCGCGGTTGACCAGCGCGGTCAGCTGCGCGGGGCCCAGCCTGCGGAACCCGGCCATGCGGCCGGCCACCTCGTTCCATGCCAGAGCCGCGGTCAGCCCGCCCAGGGCGAGCGAGAGCAGCGGATGGCGTCCGGCGAAGGCGATCAGTTCGGCAAGGGTCACGGGGCGGGCCTGTGCGGATGGGGCGCCGATTGTAACGACTGCCCGTACCCGCTGCCCCGGCCGCGGCGTACCGCTTCAGTCCTGCCAGAGGTCCGGCAGGCCGCTCTCCAGCCACCAGGTGTCGGCGGCCTCGTCGTAGCGCCAGCGCTCGCGGTAGCGCACGGTGCGCTCGGTCAGGGTATTGCGGTTGATCACGCCGATCTCGATGTCGCGCACCATCTCGCCGCCGGCCATGACGGTGCCGCTGAGGTCGCGGTAGGTGGAGATCTGCACCTGCTTGTAGCGGGAGAAATCGATGTCGGTCAGCGGGTGCGCCTTGCGCACGGCGGGATCGACCAGGTTCCAGGCGCCCTCGAAGTCGCCCCAGCGGATCGCCGCGGACCAGGCGTACTGCACCTCGTCCAGCGCGGTGCCCTTGCTGACGGACTTGGGGCAGCCGGCCAGCAGCAGCAGGCAGCAGCACGCGAGCAGGCAGCGCAGCAGGATGTTCGGCATCGTGGGGCTCCGCGGGAGGTCCTGCATCCTAACGCGCCCGTCCCGCGGCCGCGTTCAGCGCGCGATCGCCACGTAGCGCGCGGCCAGGGTGGCGGCCACCGCGCCGTCGGCCAGCAGCGCCCGCGCCTGCATGCGCACGCTGGCCCGGCCCTGCCGCCGCAGCGCGTCGACCAGCGCCGCCTGCTCGCCCTCGGCGTCGAACCCGGCCTCGACCCGCAGGTCCTCGAACACCGGCTTGAGGTAGCGCACCCGGCTGTCGGCCACGAAGATGTCGGCCGCCAGCCCGGCCTCGGCCAGGGTCAGGAAACCCAGGCCCCAGCCGGCCAGCGTCATCAGCGACACCAGGCTGCCACCGAACGCGCAGCCCTTGTCGTTGACGTTGGCGGCCAGCGGCGCCTCCAGCCGCAGCCGCCCGGGCGCGTGCCCGGCGATGCGCAGCTGCAGGGCGGCCACCGGGGGCATGCCGGCGAAATGCGCGGCCAGGGCGTCGAGCGGGGCGTTGTCCATCGCCACAGCCTGCCCCAGCCGGCGCCCCTGTGCCAAGCTGGCGCGATGCGCCGCCCTTCCGAACCCGCACTGCTGCTCTCGCTGCGTCCGCGCGGCCAGCATGCCGGGGTGCGCGCCGCCGCGGCCCGGCGCGGGGCGCGGGTGCTGGCGCTGTCGCCGCTGCGGATCGACGGCCGCGCCGACGACGCGGCCGTGGCCGCGCTGGACGCGGCGCTGGGCGCGGACCTGGTGCTGTTCACCAGCCCGAACGCGGTGCGCGCGGCCGCCGCCCTGCGGCCACTGCGGCTGCGCCGCGGCCAGCGCGCGCTGGCGGTCGGCGACGGCACCCGCCGCGCCCTGCAGCGGCTCGGCATCGCCGCCGAAGCGCCGGCGCGGATGGACAGCGAAGGCCTGCTGGGGCTGCCCGCGCTGGAGGCGGTGCGCGGCCGCCGGGTCGGGCTGGTCACCGGCGCCGGCGGCCGCGATCGCCTGGCGCCTGCGCTGCGCGCCCGCGGCGCCACGGTGCTGCGCGCCGACGTCTATGCGCGCGTCCCCTGCGCCATCCCGGCGGCGCGCTGGGCCGCGCTGGCCGACGCGCTGGCCGCCCCGGCGCCGCCGGTGCTGCTGCTGAGCAGCGGCGAAGCCCTGCAGGCGCTGCTGGCGCAGGCGCCGCCGGCGCTGCGCCCCCGGCTGGCCCGGCTGCCGGTGGCGGCGGCCAGCGAACGGCTGGCGCAGGCCGCGCGCGCCGCCGGCTTCCGGCGGATCGCGGCGGCCGCCAGCGCCCGCCCCGCCGACATGCTGCGGGCCGCGGCCGACGCCTTCGTTTAGCATCGCCGCGTGGATCCCTCCCCGCCGCCGCCCGCACCGCCGCCGCGCCGCTCGCGCGCGGGCGGCCTGCTGCTGTTCCTGCTGCTGGCGCTGGCGCTGGCCGCTGTCGCCGCCCTCGGCTGGCAGCGCTGGCAGGCCCGCCAGGCGCAGCTGGACGCCGCCGCCGCGGCCCAGCGGCAGGCCCTGGTTGAGCGCGTGGACGCGCTGTCGCAGCGCCAGCGCGCGCAGGGCCAGCGGCTGCAGCAGGCCGAGGCCACCAACCGGCTGCTGCGCGACGAACTGCTCGGGATCGGACAGCGCGCCGCGCTGCTGGAAGACAGCGTGTCGAAGCTGGCCGATCCCGACCGCCACGGCGCGCAGGCGCTGCGGCTGGACGAAATCGAGCTGGTGCTGGCGATCGGCCAGCAGCGGCTGCAGCTGGACCGCGACCTGGACGGCGCCCGGCGCGCGCTGGCGCTGGCGGCGCCGCTGCTCGACGGCATCCAGGACCCGGCCTACCTCAGCCTGCGCCAGACCCTGGCCCAGGAGCGCGCGGCGCTGGACGCGCTGGGCCCGGATCCGCGCGCCCGCGCGCGGGCGCTGCTGGCGCGGGTGGAGGCCGGGCTGGAGGCGGCCCCGCGCGCAGCCACGGATGCGGGATCGGCGCTGCCCTGGTACCGCCGGGTGCTGGACCGGCTGGTGCGGGTGCAGCCGAGCGCGGGCGCCGGGCTGCGCCGGGGCGCCGACCGCGACGCCGCGCTGGCCGCCGCGCAGGTGGAGTTGAGTCTGGCCCGCGCGGCGGTGGAGCGGCGCGATGCCGCGGCCCTGGCGCAGGCGCTGGCGCGAATCGGGGACTGGCAGCGGCGCCTGCTGGCGGACAGCCCGGCGCTGCCCGCGCAGGCCGGGCTGCTGGCCACGCTGCGGACGCTGCCGCTGGCGGCGGAATCGCCGCTGGCCGGCTCCACCCTGCAGCAGCTGCGCGCCCTGCGCGGGCAGTGAGCGCTCACGCCGCGCTTGCGCCGCGGTTGCGATGCTGGACGCCGGATTTCGCCCGAGGGAAAACGCATGAGCCTGTTCCGTAGCGTGCTGTTCTGGCTGGTGCTGGCGGTGCTCGGCGCACTGCTGGCGCAGGTGCTGCTGCAGGACCCGGGCTACGTGCTGGTGCGCTACCGCGGCAGCGACTACACCACCACGGTGGCCGCCGGCTTGGGCCTGCTGCTGGCCGCCGCGTTCGTCGCGATCCTGCTGTGGACGCTGCTGCGGCTGCCGTTCCGCGCCTGGAGGCAGCGCCGCGAGCGCCAGGCCCGCGCGCGGCTGGTCGACGGCCTGGACGCCTACCAGCGCGGCGAATACGTGCGCGCCGAACGGCTGCTGGGCGAGGCGGCCGACGCCGGCGACGCCGAGGCGCTGGCCCGCGCCCACGCCGCCCGCGCCGCGCTGGCACGTGGCGACGCCGAGGCCGCCGCCGGCCACGCCGCGGCGCTGGGCGAGCGCCACCCCGGCACCCGCGCGCTGGTGCTGGCCGAGGACGCGCTGGCCCGCGGCGCGCCGCGGGAGGCGCTGGCGGCGCTGGATCTGCCCGCTGCCCAGCCGCTGCCGCCGGCCGGCC
>CAMLJA010000151.1 GCA_946480065.1 uncultured Thermomonas sp.
CGGGCGCGCGCCTGACCCGCGAGATGCTGGGCATGACCCTGGCCCACCTGGGCAGCGCGGTGGTCCTGGGCGGCGCGCTGCTGGGGGAAGGCCTGAACCTGCAGCGCGAGGTCGCGGTGCGGCCCGGTGGCTCGGTCCGGCTGGGCGGCGACTGCTTCGTGCTGCGCGGCATCGTCCATCGCGAAGGCCCCAACTACACCAGCGACACCGGCACCGTGGACGTGCTGGCCGGCTGCAGCCGCCGCATCGCCACCCTGCACCCGGAGAAGCGCCGCTACGCCGCCGGCGGCCAGGTGATGACCGAAGCCGGCATCCGCCCCGGCCTCACCCGCGACCTGTACGTGGCGCTGGGCGAACCGCTGGGCGACGGCGCCTGGGCGCTGCGCGTGCACGTCAAGCCGTTCGTGCGCTGGATCTGGGCCGGCGCGCTGCTGATGGCACTGGGCGGCTTCGTGGCCGCCAGCGACCGCCGCTTCCGCACCGCGCCCGCGCCGCGCAAGGAGACCGCATGACCGCCCCCGCCCGCCGCCCCGCGCGCTGGCTGCCGCTGCTGGTGTTCGCCGCGCTGGCCGCTCTGCTGGCCGCCGGGGTGTGGATGAGCCGCCGGCCGGACCGCGACGTCCTGCCCTCGCCGCTGATCGGCAAGCCGGCACCGGCGTTCGCGCTGCCGGTGCTGCACGAACCCGCGCGCACGGTGACCCTGGACGACCTCAAGGGCCAGCCGTTCCTGATGAACGTCTGGGGCAGCTGGTGCGTGGAGTGCCGGGTGGAGCACCCGGTGCTGACCCGCTTCGCCGAGACCCGCCGCCTGCGCGTGGTGGGCTACAACTGGAAGGACGAGCCGGAGGACGCGCTGCGCTGGCTGGCGCAGTTCGGCAACCCGTACTGGCTGGTGCTCAGCGACGTGGACGGCCGCGCCGCCATCGAATGGGGCATCTACGGCGCGCCGGAAACCTTCCTGGTCGACGGCGCCGGCATCGTGCGCTGGAAGCACGTGGGCGCGCTGACCGACGAGACCATCGCCAATGAACTGATGCCGGCGCTGCGCAGGATCGAGGACGGCCGATGAAGGGCCTTGGCCTGTCGTTCCCGCGAGCGCGGGAATCCACGCCCTCGGCGTACCGCGACCGGCAGTTCGGCCTGCTGCCCATCGCGCGACGCCTGGGCTCGTCATTCCAACTGCGGCACTTCGGCTCGTCGTCCATCGCGCAACGCCTGGACCCGTCATTCCCGCGAAAGCGGGAATCCAGGCCTCCGGCTTCCGGCGGCCGACAGTTCAGCGTGCCGTCCATCGCGCAGCCCTTCGGCTCGTCATTCCCGCGCAGGCGGGAATCGCTCTTGTCCGGAAGGCAGGAAGCCCACGCGAAGAGCGATTCCCGCCTGCGCGGGAATGACGGCAAAGGCATCCTGCTCTTCGCCTGCCTGCTGCTCTCGTCCGTCGCGCTACCCGCCTTCGCCCAGGCCAACCAGCAGGCCGACGCCGCGCCGCTGCAGTTCCAGAATGCGGCAGAGGAAGCCCGCTTCCACGCGCTGGCCAGCCGGCTGCGCTGCGTGATGTGCCAGAACCAGTCGCTGGCCGACTCCAACGCGCTGATCGCGCTCAGCCTGCGCCGCGAGGTGCTGGACCTGATGCGCCAGGGCCGCAGCGACGACCAGATCCAGGATTTCCTGGTCCAGCGCTACGGCGAATTCGTGCTGTACCAGCCGCGGGTCGAGGGCCGCACCTGGCTGCTGTGGGCCGGCCCGGCGCTGCTGCTGCTGGCCGGCGCCGGCGCGGTGGCCGCCAGCGTGCGCCGCCGACGACCGCCCGCCGCCGCGGCCGCGGCCCCCGACGAACCGCAGGAGTGGTGATGGCGCTCTTCCTGGCCCTGGCCTCCGTGCTGGCGGTGGCGACGATGGCGGTGCTGCTGCGGCCGCTGTGGCCGCAGGCGCGCGGGCTGGCCATCGGCATCGCGGTGGTCGCGCTGGCCACCACCGCGCTGCTGTACCGGCTGGTGGGCACGCCGGCGGCGCTGGACCCGGCGGCGCTGCGCGCGCCGCAGACGCTGGCCGAAGCGGTGGCGCAGCTGGAGGCCTCGCTGGCGCGCGATCCCGCCCAGGCCGAAGGCTGGAAGCTGCTGGGCATGGCCTACCAGCGCCAGGGCGACGCCGCCCGCGCGCGCGACGCCTACATGCGCGCCGCCGCGCTGGCGCCGGTGGACCCCGACGTGCTGGCCGAAGCCGCGCAGGCGCGCGCGCTGGCGGACCCCGCGCACCGCTTCGACGCCCGCGCGGTGGCGCTGCTGCAGGCCGCGCTGAAGGCGCAGCCGGCGCACCAGCGCGCGCGCTGGTTCCTGGGCGTGGCCCAGCGCCAGGCCGGGCAGGACGCCGCGGCCGCCGCCACCTGGGCGCCGCTGCTGGCGCAGGTGGATGCGCCCACCGCCGCGAGCCTGCGCAAGGAAATCGACGCCGCCCGCGCGGCCGCGGGCCTGCCGCCGCTGCCGGCCCCGGCCGCCGCGCCCGGCGCGCTGGCGGTGCGGGTGTCGCTGGATCCGGACTTCGCCGCGCGCGTGCGCCTGCGGCCGGACGCCCAGGTGTTCGTGATCGCGCGCCAGCCCGGCGGCCCGCCGATGCCGGTGGCGGTGGAGCGCCACGCGCTGTCGGAACTGCCGCTCACCGCGCAGCTCGACGACGGCGACAGCCCCATGCCCACGCTCAAGCTCTCGCAGCTGGGCGAGGTGGAACTGGTGGCGCGGCTGTCGGCCAGCGGCGAGGCGATGAAGCAGGATGGCGACATCGAGTCCAGGCCGGTGCGCATCACCCTGCCCGCCAAGGCGCCAGTCGAACTGGTGATCGGCGCGCCGTAGTGTCCCGATGCTGCGCGGCGTCGCGTGCGCCGCGTTTGCATTCGCGGGTCCGTGGTCCAGGATTCGCCGCAGCGGCCGGCCGGGTGGCAGCCTGCTGCCTGGGCGCCACGTCGGCTCCCATCGGCACGCGGGTCCGGACTGCGGTTCGGCAAGACCCGTAAAATCACGCACTGGATTCCCGCTTTCGCGGGAATGACGGCCAGACATGACCGAATTCATCCCGCCCGGCACCCGCTGGTTCGCGCTGCCCTCGCCCTTCCCGATGAAACGCGGCGGCGCGCTGCACGGCGCGCGCATGGCCTACGAAACCTGGGGCACGCTGGCGCCGGACGGCGGCAACGCGGTGCTGGTGCTCACCGGGCTGTCGCCGGACGCGCACGCCGCGGCCAGCGGGCAGGATCCCTCGCCGGGCTGGTGGGAGGCCATGGTGGGCCCGGGCAAGCCGATCGACACCGACCGCTGGTTCGTGGTCTGCGTGAACGCGCTGGGCAGCTGCAAGGGCAGCACCGGCCCGGCCTCGATCGACCCCGCCACCGGCGAGACCTACCGGCTCGCCTTCCCGGAACTGTCGGTGGAGGACGGGGCCGACGCCGCCGCCGCGGTGGTGCGCGGGCTGGGCATCGCGCGGCTGGCCTGCGTGATCGGCAACTCGATGGGCGGGATGGCGGCGCTGGCGCTGCTGCAGCGGCACCCCGGCATTGCCCGCAGCCACGTCAACATCTCCGGCGCCGCGCGCGCGCTGCCGTTCTCCATCGCCATCCGCTCGCTGCAGCGCGAGGCCATCCGCCTGGACCCGAAGTGGAACGGCGGCGACTACAGCGAGGACGCCTACCCCGAATCCGGCATGCGCATGGCGCGCAAGCTGGGCGTGATCACCTACCGCTCGGCGCTGGAATGGGACGGCCGCTTCGGCCGCGTGCGGCTGGACTCCGACCGCCGCGACGACGAGGACCCGTTCGGCCTGGAGTTCCAGGTGGAGAGCTACCTGGAGGCGCACGCGCGCCGCTTCGTGCGCCGCTTCGACCCCAACTGCTACCTCTACCTCAGCCGCTCCATGGACTGGTTCGACCTGGGCGAAGGCTGCGGCGGCGACGTGCTGCGCGGGCTGGCCGGCATCCGGGTGGAGCGCGCGCTGGCCATCGGCGTGCACACCGACATCCTGTTCCCGCTGCAGCAGCAGGAGCAGATCGCCGACGGCCTGCGCGCCGGCGGCTGCGACGCCCGCTTCCTGCCGCTGGAGTCCCCGCAGGGCCACGACGCCTTCCTGGTGGACATGGAGCGCTTCGGCCCCGCCCTGCGCGATTTCCTGGACGCGCTGCCCGCCGCCTGACCCCATTCATGCCTTCACGGCATGAGCACATGCCCGCGCGCTTGGTACACTCGGGGCCATGGAGTCCTGCTGCCCCGCCATCGACTTTCCCGGCCGCGCCACCTTCGTGGCCGCCATCGATGCCGCGGTGGCGCGCGGCGATACCCACGCCGTCACCGCCGCCCTGCGCCAGGCCCTGTGCGGCCTGATCCGCGACCCGTCGGTGGAACTGCCGGCCTGCGTGCACGAGCCCATCACCGACCACTACGCCCGCCGCGAGCTGTACCGCAGCCCCGCGCACGGCTACAGCGTGGTGGCCATGACCTGGGGCCCCGGCCAGGGCACCCCGCTGCACGACCATTCCGGCCTGTGGTGCGTGGAAGGCGTGTGGCACGGCGAACTGGAGATCACCCAGTACGAACTGCTGGAACAGGCGGGCGACCGCTTCCGCTTCCGCGGCGCCGGCGGCATGCACGCCGGCCCCGGCAGCGCCGGCAGCCTGATCCCGCCGCACGAGTACCACACCATCCGCAACACCAGCCCCGACCAGGTGGCGGTGTCGCTGCACATCTACCAGGCCGAGATGGCCTGCTGCACCCGCTTCCAGCCCCAGGCCGGCGGCTGGTACGTGCGCGAGTCCGCCGCGCTCCCCGCCGACCAGGCCGCCTGAGCAGGCCCCTCCGCTATACTTCGCCTCCGCGCCGGAATGGCGGAATCGGTAGACGCAGCGGACTCAAAATCCGCCGCCCTTAAAAGCGTGTGGGTTCGAGTCCCACTTCCGGCACCAGGCATGCGAACGGCGGAACCGCCGATGAAATAACCCGCCTCTTAGGCGGGTTATTGGTTTTGGGACGGTGGATGTTGGCTGCTATCGGCCAGGAGCGGACATTGGCGAGCGCTCATATCTCCATCCCAAGTCCAGTCCCCGGTCAAAGACCAGCGACGCTCCGTGGCCTAGTCGTGCTCCCCTGAAGATCGCGGTGACGCTGGAGCGCACCATCGCACACGTGACCAACGCGACGGAATGGAAGGGCCGGCCGACTGAGTCGGGACGCAAGAACGGTCCCGATAGTGAGTTCCCGCGGCCCCACTTCTCGATCACCCGGCGCTCGCGGCGACGGGTCGCCGGGCGCGTCGCTAGCTCTTATGCTTGGTCTCGGGGAACTCGGGGCCGGGACATGGCGATATATGAGGAAGTGCTGGCATGGGCGGACAGGCTGCGGC
>CAMLJA010000152.1 GCA_946480065.1 uncultured Thermomonas sp.
CGATCGCCGGCGACACCTTGTCCTGGTATTCGATCTCGGCCTCGGCCAGCGCGCTGCCGCAGTCGAAGCACCAGTACACCGGCTTCACCCCGCGCAGCAGGTGGCCGTTCTCCACCACCTTGGCCAGCGCGCGGATCTCGTCGGCCTCGAAGCTGAAGTCCAGGGTGCGGTACGGATGGTCCCAGTCGCCCAGCACGCCCAGGCGCTTGAAGTCGCGGCGCTGCACATCGATCTGCTCCAGCGCGTATTCGCGGCACTTCTGGCGGAAGGCGGCGGCATCCAGCTTCACGCCGACCTTGCCCCACTTCTTCTCGACCGCGATCTCGATCGGCAGGCCGTGGCAGTCCCAGCCCGGGATGTAGGGGGCGTCGAAGCCGGCCAGCGTCTTCGAGCGGACGATGATGTCCTTGAGGATCTTGTTGACCGCGTGGCCCAGGTGGATGGCGCCGTTCGCGTACGGCGGGCCGTCGTGCAGGACGAACCGCGGGCGGCCCTGCGCGGCCTCGCGGATCCGCGCATACAGGCCCTCGGCCTCCCAGCGTGCCAGGACCTCCGGCTCGCGCCTGGGCAGGTCGCCGCGCATCGGGAACGCGGTCTCCGGCAGCAGGATGGTGGCCTTGTAGGGGTTGTCGGCTTTGTCGGTCACGGACGCGTCTCGGACGATGGGGCGCCTTCAGGCGCGGCAGGATGCAGCGGAGTCGGCCGGCGCGCCCGGCGGCGTTGCTGCCAGGATGGACCGGGCCTGCGCGTCGTCGCGGCGCATCTGCGCCACCAGGGTCGGCAGGTCGGGGAATTTCTCCTCGTCGCGCAGGCGGGCGACGAACTCCACCTCGATCCGGCGGCCGTACAGGTCGCCGGCGAAGTCGAACAGGTGCGCTTCCAGCAGCGGCTCCACCCCGTCCACGGTGGGCCGGGTGCCGAAGCTCGAGACCGACGGCCACGGCGCGTCGCCCACGCCGTGCACCCGGGTGGCGTAGATGCCGCGCAGCGCCGGGGTCTTGCCGCCGTAGCGCAGGTTGGCGGTGGGATAGCCCAGGGTGCGGCCCAGCTGGCGGCCGCGGACCACGTGCCCGCCCACCGCGTAGGGGCGGCCCAGCAGCCGGGTGGCGCGGGCGAAGTCGCCGGCCGCCAGCGCGGCGCGGATGCCGGTGCTGGAGACGCGCTCGCCATCGAGCAACACCGGCTCGATTTCGTGCGCGGTGAACCCCAGCGCCGGGCCCAGCGCCTGCAGCAGCGCCAGGTCGCCGGCGCGGCCCTTGCCGAAGCGGAAGCCCGGGCCCACCCAGACTTCGCGCGCGCGCAGCCGCCCGGCCAGAACCCGGCGGGCGAACGCCTCTGCGTCCATCGACGCCAGCGCGGCGTCGAACCGCAGCAGGCCGACGGCGTCGCAGCCCAGCGCGCGCAAGCCCTGAACCTTGGCCCGCGGCAGCATCAGCCGCGGCGGCGGCGCGGCGGGCGCGAAGAACTCGCGCGGCAGCGGCTCGAAGCCCAGTGCCACCGCCGGCACGCCCAGGGCGCGGGCGCGCGCCACCGCGCGGCCCACCAGCGCCCGATGGCCCAGGTGCAGGCCGTCGAAGGCGCCGATGCAGGCCACGCTGCCTTCGGGGGTGAGCACCCCGCCAGTGGCGTCGCGGAACAGGAGCGTCATCGGAACCCCGGAGTATAGCTGCGGTGCAGCATCGCCCGGCTCAGTGCTCGCGGAAATCGCGCGGACGGAAGCCCAGCGCCACCATCGCCAGCGCGTAGACCAGGGCGCCGCCGCAGACCAGCGCGGCCAGCCAGCCGATCCGCTGCCACTTGTCGACCACCGTGAAGTCCGGCGCCAGCTGCAGGCCGAACCACAGCGCCAGCGCCATCGCCACGTTGGCCGCGGCCAGCCGCCACAGGAAGCGCGTCCAGCCCGGCTGCGGATCGAACACCCCGGCGCGGCGCAGCCAGCGCCACAGCAGCAGCAGGTTCAGGTAGCTGCTCAGCGCGCTGGCCACGCCCAGCGCGAAGTGCAGCCCGGGCACCCGTGCCAGGGTCGCCATCACCCCGTCCTGGCGCGCCGCCTCCGGCACCCAGAAGGCGACCAGCAGCGCCAGGATGGCGATGTTGAACACCATGTTGGCGACCATCGCCACCAGCCCGGCGCGCACCGGGGTGCGGGTGTCCTGGCGGGCGTAGAACGCGGGCAGCACGGTCTTGACCAGCGCGAAGGCCGGCAGCCCGAAGCTGAGGCCGAACACCGACAGCGCGGTCATGCGCGCGGCGTCGGCGGTGAAGCGGCCGTACTGGAAGATGGTGGAGACCAAGGGCAGCGCCAGCAGCATCAGCCCCAGCATGGCCGGCAGGATGATGACCAGGGTGGTGCGCAGGCCCCAGTCCAGCGACTTCGAGAAGCCGGCGCGGTCGGTGTTGACGTGGTGGCGCGACAGCGTGGGCAGGATCACCGTGCCCAGCGCGATCCCGAACACGCCCAGCGGGAACTCCAGGAAGCGGTCGGCGGTGGACAGCCAGCTCTGCGAGCCGTGCACCAGCATCGCCGCGATGAAGGTGTCGAACAGCAGGTTGACCTGCGCCACCGACGAACCCAGCAGCGTTGGCACCATCAGCCGCATCACCTTGCGCACGTCCGGATGGCGCCAGCCCCAGCGCGGCAACGCCAGCAGGTCCAGCCCGGCCAGCGCCGGCACCAGGAACAGCAGCTGCAGCACGCCGGCGGCCAGGATCGCCCAGCCCATCGCCAGGATCGGCGGGTCGGTGAACTTCGACCCCCACAGGGTGCCGGCGATCATGCACAGGTTGAGGATGATCGGCGCGAACGCGGGCAGGCCGAAGCGGTGGTAGCTGTTCAGCGCGCCGGCGGCCAGCGCGGTCAGCGACACGCACAGGAGGAACGGGAAGGTGAGGCGCAGCAGGTCGGTGATCAGCGCTGCCTGGCCCGGGGCCGGATCGGCCTGGGTGAAGGCGCCGGCGAGTTGCGGTGCGAACAGCATCCCCAGCGCGGTGACCACCAGCAGCACCCCGCCCAGGGTGCCGGCGGCGCGCCCCATCAGCGCGCGCAGGTCGGCGTGCGGGCGGGTTTCCTTGATCTCGGTGAACACCGGCACGAAGGCGGTGGAGAACGAGCCCTCGGCGAACAGGCGGCGCATGAAGTTGGGGATCCGGAACGCCACCCAGAAGGCGTCGGTCATCCAGTTGGCGCCGAAGGTGGTGTTGAAGACCTGGTCGCGGACCAGCCCGAATACCCGGCTCAGCAGGGTCATGCCGCCGAAGGACAGCACCCCGCGGGTCATGCTGCGCGGCTTGCCGGCGCCCGCCGGCCCCTGCCCCGTGCTCACGCCGGCACCGCCCGCCGCAGGCCGCGGTGGTTGACCCAAGCCATTGAATCGCCCATAATTTCCAGTCTTTCCGAATCCTTCGTCCGCGGGCAGGCTTGCCGGCGGACGGTTCCCGCACCCCAGACAACCGACTTCCCAGGATTTCCCACGTGGCCAATATCAAGTCCGCCAAGAAGCGCGCCAAGCAGACCGTCGTGCGCAATGCCCGCAACGTCGCCCAGCGCTCGCAGCTTCGCACCGCCGTCAAGAAGGTGCTCAAGGCGCTCGACGCCAACGACGCCCCCGGCGCCGCCGAAGCCTTCGCCACCGCCCAGCCGCTGCTGGACCGTTTCGCCGCCCGCGGCCTGATCCACAAGAACAAGGCCGCCCGCCACAAGGCCCGCCTGACCGCGCGCATCAAGGCGCTGCAGGCCGCCTGATCCCGGGCAAACGGATTCGGACGAAAACCCGGCTTCGGCCGGGTTTTTGTTTGCGCGCGCCGCAGGCTTCCGGGCGCGCTCAGGCATCCTGCTGCGCCCTGGCCTCGAGCTCGTCCTCGCGCAGGCGGTCGAAGAACGCCTGCACCGCCAGCATGATCGGCCAGGTGCCCTCCCGGCCCAGCGCCGAGACCAGGTACCACGGCCCGGTCCAGCCCAGTTCGGCCACCACCGCCTCGGCCGCCGCGCGGGCCTCGTCCTCGAACATCAGGTCGGCCTTGTTCAGCACCAGCCAGCGCGGCTTCTCCAGCATCCCCGGGTCGTACTTGCGCAGCTCGGCCTCGATCGCGCGCACCTGCTCGGCCGGCGAGGCCACGCTGCCGTCGCCCATGTCGCCGTACACATCCATGGGCGCGATATCGACCAGGTGCAGCAGCAGGCGGGTGCGCTGGACGTGGCGCAGGAACAGGCTGCCCAGGCCCGCGCCGTCGGCCGCGCCCTCGATCAGGCCGGGGATGTCGGCGATCACGAAGCTGCGGCCCGGCTCCACGCTGACCACGCCCAGGTTCGGGTAGAGCGTGGTGAACGGATAGTCCGCGACCTTCGGGGTGGCGGCCGAGACCGCGCGGATGAATGTGCTCTTGCCGGCGTTGGGGAAGCCCAGCAGGCCCACGTCCGCCAGCAGCTTCAGCTCCAGCCGCAGCACCCGGGTCTCGCCCTCGGTGCCCGGGGTGGCGCGACGCGGGGCGCGGTTGACCGAGCTCTTGAAGTGCATGTTGCCCAGCCCGCCGCGGCCGCCCTTGGCCACCAGCAGGCGCTGGCCGTGTGCAGTCAGGTCGCCGATCACCTCGCCGGTATCGACGTTGTGGACCACCGTGCCCACCGGCACCACGACCACCCGGTCCTCGCCGGCCTTGCCGTACATCTGGCTGCCCATGCCGTTCTCGCCGCGCTGGGCCTTGAACCGGGTCTCGTGGCGGAAGTCGACCAGGGTGTTGAGGTTCTCGTCGGCCTGCAGCCAGACGTCGCCGCCGGCGCCGCCGTCGCCGCCGTTGGGGCCGCCCAGCGGGATGAACTTCTCGCGCCGGAAGGCGATGCAGCCGTTGCCGCCATTGCCGGCGGTGACCGTGATGTCCGCTTCGTCGACGAGTTTCATGGTGGGATTGTGCCGTGTTGGGTGGGCCGGGGGGAGCGCCCGGCGACGCAAACGAAAAACCCCGCCGAAGCGGGGCTTCTCGCGATCGTGCGCGGCCCGGTTACCCGGCGGTGGCGATGCTCACCGTGCGGCGCTTCTTCGGGCCCTTGACCGAGAACTCGACGGTGCCGTCGACCAGCGCGAACAGCGTGTGGTCGCGGCCCAGGCCGACGCCCGGGCCCGGATGGAACTGGGTGCCGCGCTGGCGGACGATGATGTTGCCCGCCTCGATGGCCTGGCCGCCGTAGATCTTGACGCCCAGGTACTTCGGGTTGGAGTCGCGGCCGTTGCGCGAGGAACCTACGCCCTTCTTGTGTGCCATGGCTGCTTCTCCTTACTTCTTGTCGCCGGCACCGATGCCGGTGATCTCGATTTCGGTGTAGTGCTGCCGGTGGCCCATCTGCTTGCGATGGTGCTTGCGGCGGCGGAACTTGACGA
>CAMLJA010000153.1 GCA_946480065.1 uncultured Thermomonas sp.
GGGCGACTTGGGCGCGGCGATCGCCAGGCGCCTGGCGAAGTAAGCCGCGGCGCCACGCGGGTGCGACATCGAAAAGCCGCCCTCCGGGGCGGCTTTTCGCTTTGTGTTTGTAGCGGAGTCCCACCTCCGCTCGCCCTTCACTCGCGCGTGCTTCGACTCCGGCGCTGCGCGCCTACGCTCAGCACGAACGGTTGCTGGCTCGCCCGCTGAACCCGTTCATGGTCCAGCCGCCTGAATCCCGTTCGCCCTGAGCCCTTCGGCAGGCTCAGGACAGGCGTAGCGCCGCAGGCGCGCAGTCGAAGGGCATTCACGGGCCTGCAGTCCCGATTCCGCCCGCCGCTGCGCCGCGTTGACGCGCTGCCCGGCATCGTCCGCGGATGCCGCCCGACGCCCGCACGCCCGATCCCGCCATCGCCTCCGCCCGCGAGGGCGGGCTGGTCTATGTCAGCGACGAGGAGCCGGGGCTGCGCCGGCGCCGGGCCGGCAACGGGTTCCGCTACGTGGACCCGGCCGGGCGGGCGGTGCGCGATGCCGCCACCCTGCAGCGGGTGCGCGCGCTGGCGATCCCGCCGGCCTACCGCGACGTCTGGATCTGCCCGCACCCCGACGGCCACCTGCAGGCCACCGGGCGCGACGCCCGCGGGCGCAAGCAGTACCGCTACCACGCGCGCTGGCGCGAGGTGCGCGACCGCGAGAAGTTCGGCCGCATCGAGGCCTTCGGCGCCGCCCTGCCGCGCCTGCGCCGGCGGCTGCGCCGGGACCTGGCGCTGCCCGGCTTCCCGCGGCCGAAGGTGGCGGCCATGGTGGTGGCGGTGATGGCCGACACCCTGGTGCGGATCGGCAACGCCGGCTACGCGCGCGAGAACCGCTCCTACGGCCTGACCACCCTGCGCAACCAGCACGTGCGCTTCCTGCGCGGCGGCCGCGCGCGCTTCCGCTTCCGCGGCAAGGGCGGGGTGGAGCACGACATCGTGCTGGACGACGCCCGCCTGGCCGGGCTGGTGCGGCGCTGCCAGCAGCTGCCGGGCCAGCACCTGTTCCAGTACCGCGACGACGCCGGCGCGGTGCAGCCGGTGGACTCCGGCACCGTCAACGACTACCTGCGCGAGGCGATGGGCGAGGCGTTCACCGCCAAGGACTTCCGCACCTGGGGCGGCACCCTGGCCGCGATCCGGCTGCTGGCCGAGCTGCCGTGGAACGAGGACGGCGCCAGCGCCCGCGCGCTGGCCGCGCTGCGCAAGTCGGTGGAGACCGAAGTGGCGCGCCAGCTGGGCAACACCCCGGCGGTCTGCCGCAAGTCCTACATCGACCCGCGCGTCTACCGCGCCTGGGAGCGCGGCTGGCTGGCCCGCGCCTCCGCCGGCGTGCGCGGCCCGCGCCAGTGGGAGGCGCTGGCGCTGCGGCTGCTGCGCCGGCGCGGCTGACGCCCGCCGGCCGCCCCGATTCTGGAACAATGCGGAACCCCCGCCGCAAGCCGCAGCCCATGAGCAGTCCCCTCCGCATCGCGATGGCGCAGTTCGATTTCCCGGTCGGCGACGTGGCCGGCAACGCGGCGCGGATCGCCGGGATGATCGCGGAGGCGCGCGACCACCTCGGCGCGGACGTGGTGCTGTTCCCGGAGCTGGCGCTGTCCGGCTACCCGCCGGAGGACCTGCTGTACCGGCCGTCGTTCCTGCGCGACTGCGAGGCGGCGATGGCCGGCGTGGCGAAGGCGGCCACCGGGATCGTGGCGGTGGTGGGCTGGCCCGAGGCCGCCGGCGCGGTGGTCTACAACGCCGCCAGCGTGCTGCGCGACGGCGCCATCGAGCGCACCTGCCGCAAGCGCGAGCTGCCGAACTACGCGGTGTTCGACGAGCGCCGGTATTTCGACGTCGATCCCGACCACGGCGACTGCGTGTTCGAGGTCCGCGGCACCGGCATCGGCGTGCTGATCTGCGAGGACCTGTGGTTCCCGGAACCGGCGGCCTCCACCGTGGCCGCCGGCGCGCAGCTGCTGCTGGTGCCGAACGCCTCGCCGTTCGAGCGCGACAAGCACGCCCAGCGCGACGCCCTGCTGGCGCAGCGGGCGGGCGAGACCGGCGCGGCGATCGCCTACCTCAACCTGGTGGGCGGCCAGGACGCGCTGGTCTTCGACGGCGCCAGCGTGGTGGCCGACGGCGACGGCAGCGTGCACCCGGCCGCGGCGGCGTTCACCGACCAGTGGCTGGTGGTCGACTTCGATCCCGATACGCGCCGGTTCCAGGCGGTGCGCTGGATCGAGGACGGCGACGAGAGCCGCGACGCGCTGGCCTGGCGCGCGGTGGTGCGCGGCACCCGCGACTACTGCCGCAAGAACGGCTTCGAGCGCGCGTGGGTGGGCCTGTCCGGCGGCATTGATTCCTCGGTGGTGCTGGCGATCGCCGCCGACGCGCTGGGCGCCGGGAACATTACCGCCGTGCGGATGCCCTCGCGCTACACCGCCGGGCTGTCGAACGACCTGGCCCGCGAGCAGTGCGACGCGATGGGCGTGGCGATGGTCACGCTGCCGATCGAGAAGCCGTTCCAGGGCTACCTGGACGCGCTGGAGCAGGTGTTCGCGGGGCAGCCGGTGGACACCACCGAGGAGAACCTGCAGTCGCGCACCCGCGGCGCGCTGCTGATGGCACTGGCCAACAAGTTCGGCGGCATGCTGCTGACCACCGGCAACAAGAGCGAGTACGCGGTGGGCTACGCCACCATCTACGGCGACATGTGCGGCGGCTACGCGCCGATCAAGGACCTGTACAAGACCGAGGTGTTCGCGCTGGCGCGCTGGCGCAACACCGTGGGCGACCGGGTGGTGCCGCAGGCAGTGATCGACCGCCCGCCCTCGGCCGAGCTGCGCGAGAACCAGCTGGACCAGGATTCGCTGCCGCCCTACGACGTGCTGGACGCCATCCTGCTGCGCCACGTGGACCAGGAGCAGTCGCGCGCGGAGATCGTGGCGGCCGGCTTCGATCCGGCCACCGTGGACAAGGTGCTGCGGCTGGTGCGGATCGGCGAATGGAAGCGGCACCAGGCCGCGCCCGGGCCGAAGGTCAGCCGGCGCGCGTTCGGCCGCGAGCGCCGCTACCCGATCAGCAACGGCTACCGCGGCTGACGCCGCGGGCCGGCGTCAGCGGGCGTCGCCGGTGAACGGGTTCAGCCGCGCCACGATGCCCTTGCCGCGCGGCCAGTTGCCGTCCAGCCACGGGTGCTGCGGGTCGTTGGCCTCCAGCACCCGGCGCGCGTCCGCCGCCAGCGTGGTGTTGCCCATGCGGGTGTAGGCCTCGCCCAGCACCGCCACCGCGTCGTTCTGGTAGGCGCTCTGCGGGTAGGTCTCCAGCAGGTAGGTGGCGCGGTCCACCGCGGCCACCCAGGCGCCGCGGCGCAGGTAGTACAGGGCGGTGTTCAGCTCGTAACGCGCGAACTCGTTGCGCAGGAACACCATGCGCTGGCGCGCGTCCGCGGCGTAGCGGCTGTTGGGGTAGCGCGTCACCACGGTGTTGAAGTCGTTGAACGCCTGCTGCGGCGCCTGCAGGTCGCGGCTGCTGGTGTCCAGGCGGAACACGCGCGCCAGGAACACCGCGCTGCGGCTCATGTTGGCCAGCCCGCGCAGGTAGTAGAGGTAGGCGATGTTCTTGTGGGTCGGGTAGGTCCGGATGAAGCGGTCCACCGACGACACCGCGTCGTCGAACTTGCCGGCCTTGTATTCGGCGTAGGCCTGTTCCATCAGCGCCTGCTCGGTGTACGGCCCGTACGGGTACTGCGCGATCAGCCGGCCCCAGGTCTCGGTGGCGCCGTTCCAGCGGCCCTTCTCCATCTGCTGGTGGGCGTGGTCGTAAAGTTCGGCCACCGGGCGCCCCTCGTACTTGTCCGTGTCCTTGAACATGCCCTTCATCCGGGCGCAGCCGGTGCCGGCGATGGCCAGCACGAGCGCGAGGACGAAGGCGGGGCGCAGCAGGGAACGCAGGGTCATGGGCATCGAACGGGCGCCGTGGGCATGAAGGCCGGATAATACCAGCCCGGCTCCACTGCAAGCCCAACCCCGGCCGACCGGCCCCGGACCCCATGACCCAGACCGCGCCGCGCCACGCCACCGTCCCCGAATCCGCCGCCGGCCGCCGCCTGGACGCGGTGCTGGCGGAGCTGTTCCCCGAGTATTCCCGCTCCCGCCTGTCGGCCTGGATCAAGTCCGGCGACGTGGCGGTGGACGGCGCGCCGGCGCGCCCGCGCGATCCGGTGCGGGGCGGCGAGCGCGTGGTGCTGAACGCGGCCGAGGAGGTCCAGACCCACGCCGTGGCCGAGGACATCCCGCTGGACGTGCTGTACGAGGACGCGGATGTCTTCGTGCTGGACAAGCCGGCCGGGCTGGTGGTGCATCCCGGCGCGGGCAACCCGGCCGGGACCCTGGTGAACGCGCTGCTGCACCGCGATCCGGGCCTGGACAAGCTGCCGCGCGCCGGCATCGTCCACCGCCTGGACAAGGACACCAGCGGCGTGATGGTGGTGGCGCGCACCCTGCAGGCGCACACCGCGCTGGTGGCGCAGCTCTCCGCGCGCGGGGTGCATCGCCAGTACCTGGCCATCGTGGTCGGCGCGCTGGTGGCCGGCGGCACCGCCGCCGGGCCGATCGACCGCCACCCGCGCGACCGCCTGCGCATGGCCGTGCGCGAGGACGGCAAGGACGCGGTGACCCATTACCGCCTGCGCGAGCGCTACCGCGCCCACACCGCGCTGGAGTGCCGCCTGGAGACCGGCCGCACCCACCAGATCCGCGTGCACATGGCGCACCTGAAGCACCCGATCGTGGGCGACCCGCTGTACGGCGGGGCGCTGAAGCTGCCCAAGGGCGCCTCGGAGGAACTGATCGCCGCCCTGCGCGGCTTCCGCCGCCAGGCCCTGCACGCGGAGGTGCTGGAATTCGCGCACCCGGCCAGCGGCGAGCCGGTGCGCTGCCAGGCCCCGGTGCCGGCCGACATGCAGCAGCTGATGCGGCTGCTGCGCGAGGACGCCGCGGCCCACGCCGAGGCCGAACGCCTGCGGCGATGAGCGCCTGGCTCGAGGCCGGCTGGCCGGCGCCGCCCGGCGTGCGCGCCGGCGTGACCCTGCGGCACGGGCTGGGGGTGTCGCGGCCGCCGTTCGACAGCTTCAACCTGGGCGCGCGCTGCGGCGACGATCCCGATGCGGTCGCCGAGAACCGCCGCCAGCTGCAGGCCGCGCTGGCGCTGCCGTCGCCGCCGCGCTGGCTGCGCCAGGTGCACGGGGTCGGGGTGGTGCGCTACGCTTCGCCTGCCGGAGCGGAGGGAGAGGGCGGGGAGCCCGAGGCCGACGCCGCGGTCACCGCCGAGCCCGGCACCGTGCT
>CAMLJA010000154.1 GCA_946480065.1 uncultured Thermomonas sp.
GCTGGACCGCCTGCGCGCGCTGGTGGACGGCTTCGCCCGCGATGCCGCCCGCGCCGGCGTGGACGCCCCGGTGCCGGCGGAAGTGGTGCGCGCGCACTTGGCGCAAGTACTGGGCGATGCCGACACCCGCGCGCCGCTGCTCACGGGCGGCGTCAGCTTCGCGCGGATGGTGCCGATGCGGCTGCTGCCGTTCCGGGTGATCTGCCTGCTGGGCATGAACGACGGCGACTTCCCGCGCCGCGACCCCGCCGCCGGGCTCAACCGCCTCACCGCCGAGCTGGGCACCGACCGCCGCCGCCGCGGCGACCGCTCCAACCGCGACGACGACCGCTACCTGCTGCTGCAATTGCTGACGTCCGCGCAGGACGCCTTCCACGTCAGCTGGCTGGGCGCCGACCCGCGCGACGGCAGCGCGCGCGAACCGTCCACGCTGGTGGCCGACCTGCTGGCCGCCGCCGCCGCACAGCACGCGGACGCGAACGCCGCGCGCAAGGCACTGGTGCTGGCGCATCCGCTGCAGCCGTTCTCGCCCTCGGCGTTCGGCGCCACCGATGCCGACGGCCAGCCCGATCCGCGCGTCTTCAGCTACCGCGCCGCCTGGCATCCCGCCGCCGGCCGCCTGGCGGGCGCACGCCGCGCGCTGCCGCCGTGGATGGATGCCGCGGTGGCGCTGGCGCCGCCCGCGCAGGCCGGGGACGAGGTCCCGCTCGACGCGCTGCGCCGCTTCCTGCTGGATCCCGCCGGCCAGTTCCTGCGCCAGCGCCTGCAACTGCGGCTGCCCGAAGCAGACGAGGCGATCGACGACATCGAACCGCTGCATGCGCCGGGCCCCGGCCTGCCGCGCAGCCGGCTGCAACGCGCGGTGTTCGAGCGCCTGCTCGCCGGCGCGCAGGCCGACGCGATCTACGCGCCGCTGCGCGCCCGCGGGCTGCTGCCATCCGGCCCGCTGGGCCGGCGCGTGCTCGACGCCATCGTGGCCGAGGTGGCGCCGTATGCCGAGGCGTTCGCGCGCTGGCGCGGCGATGCGCCGGCGGACACCCTCGCGCTGGCGGTGGAGATCGACGGCATGCGCGTGCACGGGCGCCTGGATGGCGTGCATGCCGGGGGCCTGGCGCGGCTGCGGTTTGGCGCGCCCAACGGCCCGTCCGCGATCCGCCACGGCTTGGACTGGCTGCTGCTGCGCGCCGCCGGCTCCGACCTGCCGTTCGTCGAGTTCCATGAAACCAAGGACGCCGGCATCGGCCCGCACCCGCGCGGGGCGCTGACGCCGGAAGCGGCCACCGACGCCCTGCGCGCGCTGCTGGCGCTGCGCCGCGAAGGCCTGCGGCAGCCGCTGCCGTTCGCGCCCTACAGCGCCTGGGAGCTGTTCGCGGAGGAGAACGCGGAACGCGGCCTGCGCAAGGCCGCCGGCAAATGGCGCGGCAGCGGCAACGGCGGCTGGGCGGAAGGCGCCGGCGAGGCCCTGCGGCTGGCGCTGCGCGGTCGCGACCCGTTCACCGACGACGCCTCGCTGCGCGACTTCGCCCGCATCGCCGGCCTGGTGTTCGGCGCGGTGGTGCACGGCGCACCCGCGCCCATCGAAGTAGGCGACGCCGCGCTGCCGGACGACGACGCCGAGGACGCCGCGTGAGCGCGCGCGATCCCTACCTCGGCATCCCGCTGGACGGCGTGCAGCGCGTCGAGGCCAGCGCCGGCACCGGCAAGACCTATACCCTGGCCACGCTGGTCACGCGGCTGGTGGTGGAGCGCGGCCTGCGCGTCGGCCAGGTCCTCGCCGTCACCTTCACCGAGGCGGCCACGCAGGAACTGCGCAAACGCATCCGCGAGCGCCTGCAGCTGACGCTTTCGCTGCTGGACGCGCCGCCAGCCGAGGCTGCCTCGCCCGAGGCCGCGCTGACCGGCCAGCTGCTGGCGCAGCATCGCGCACGCAGCGGCGAGTCCGACGACGCGCTGCGCCGCCGCCTGCGCCAGGCCACGGTGGAGACCGACCTGGCCGCGATCTTCACCATCCACGGCTTCTGCGCGCGGGTGCTGCGCGAGCACGCGCTGGAGGCCGGCCAGGGCTTCGACGCCCCGGAACTGCTGGCCAACGACCGCGCGCTGCGCGAACAGGTGGCCGCCGACCTCTGGCGCGCGCACGCGCAGGACGCGGACGGCGCCGACGACCTGCTGGCGCTGTGGAAGGGCGGCCACGGCGAGCTGGCGCAGGACCTGCGCGTGCTGCTGGACGCGCCGGTGCTGCTGCCGCCGATGCCCGATGGGGCGGACATCGACGCTGCCAAGCAGGCGTTCGCGTCGGCACAAGGCGCGCTGCGGACGGCCTGCCGGGCCGACGGCGAGCGCTTGCTCGATGCGCTGGCAGCGGCCATCGATGCCGACGTGATGAACCGCAACAGCTACAGGCCGGAATGGGTGGCCGACCTGCGCCGCTGGATGCAGGCCTTCGCGATCGACGGGGTGCGTGGGGATGCGCTGCATCCCAAGCTGGAGAAGCTGACCGTCGAGGCGCTGGAGAAGGGCACCAAGGCCGCGCACAAGGGCAAGACGCCGGCATCGCCCCTCAGTGCCGATATCGCCGTCTGCCTTGCGGCGGCGGAGCGCCTCGAGCATGCGCGCGCGCGCCGCCGCGCCGCCCTGCTGCACCGCCTGCGCGACGACGCCCGCGCGCGCATGGCGCGGCTCAAGCGGCAGCGCCGCGTGCAGGGCTACGACGACCTGATCGCCGGCGTCGCCGACGCGTTGGCCGGGCCGCGGGGCGACGCGCTGGCGCGGCAGCTGCGCGCGCAGTACGCGGTGGCGCTTGTGGACGAATTCCAGGACACCGACGCGCGCCAGTGGCGCATCTTCGACCGCGTGTTCGGCAGCGGCAGCGACCATCCGGCGCTGTTCCTGATCGGCGACCCCAAGCAGGCCATCTACGGCTTCCGCGGCGGCGACGTGCACACCTACCTGGCCGCCGGCGGGGTGGCCACCGACGCGCCGCCGCTGGCGCACAACTTCCGCTCGCGGCCGGTGCTGCTGGACGCGGTCTCGGCGCTGTACCGGCAGGCCGGCGCCGCCGCGTTCGTCGACGAGCGCATCGCCTTCCACCCGGTCGCGCCCGGCGGCACCCGCGCCGACGCCGATTTCCTGCGCCACGGCGCGCCGGCGCCGGCGCTGACCGTGTGGCGCGCACCGCCGCCCGACGGCGTGGACGCGAAGGGCAAGGCCTGCGCGACCTGGCGCGCGGCGGACGCGCGCGAACTGGCCACCCGCGCCTGCGTGGCCGCCATCCACCGCGTGCTGGCCGAGGCGCGCGCCGGCCATGCGTCGATCAATGGCGCGCCGGTGCAGGCCGGCGACATCGCCGTGCTGGTGCGCACCCACCGCGAGGCGACCCTGGTCCAGCAGGCGCTGGCGCTGGCCGGCATCCCGGCGGTGGCCGCCGGCCGGCAGAGCCTGTTCGCCACCGCCGAGGCGCGCGAGCTGCACGTACTGCTGCTGGCGCTGCTGCACGGCGGCGACGACGGCCGCCTGCGCGCCGCGCTGGCCACGGTGCTGGTGGGCGAGGATGCCGCCGCCATCGATGCGCTGCACCGCGACGGCGACGCCCACCGCCGCTGGCAACTGCAGGCGCAACACTGGCGCGACCGCCTGCGCACCGGTGGCCCGCTGGCATTGGTCACCGCGCTGTGCACCGCGCAGGCCGACCGCCTGCTGGGCCTGCTGGACGGCGAGCGCCGCGTCAGCAACTTCCTGCAGCTGGCCGAAGCGCTGCAGGAGGCGCAGCGCACCGCGCTGGGCCTGCACGGGCTGGTGGACTGGCTGGCGCGCCGCATCGCCGAGGCCGATCCCAACGACGAGATGCAGCTGCCGCGGCTGGAGTCGGATGCCCGCCGCGTGCAGATCGTCACCCTGCACAAGAGCAAGGGGCTGGAGTACCCGCTGGTGTTCCTGCCCTTCGTCGGCATCGGCGGCAAGCCGCCCGATCCCGGCCGCCACTGCGCCGCGCACGATGCCGATGCCGGCCGCCGCCTGCACTGGAAGCTCGAGACCCTGCCCGAGGCCGGCTGGCCGGACGCCAGCGCCGCCTGGAAGCGCGAGCAGCAGGCCGAGGACGCGCGCCTGCTCTACGTCGGCCTGACCCGCGCCGAGCACGCGCTGTGGCTCGCCACCGGCCCGTTCTTCAACAGCGGCAAGACGCCGCTGGCGGGGATGCTGGGCGACCCCGACGCGCTGCGCGAAGCCGGCGTCGCCTTCGACGACGCGCCGCCGCCGACCGAGCTGCCGCGGCTGCCGGCCGCGGACGACGCCCGCGTGCCGCCCGCGCGCACCCCGGTCCGCGAGCTGCGCAACGACTGGTGGGTCTACAGCTTCAGCCAGCTGGCGAAGGCGGACGCGGGCGATGCCAGCAGCGCCGCCACCCTGCCCGCGCCCGGCGGCGCCGACGAACCCGAGGCGGGCGACGCCGCCGACGAGGCCCCTGCCGAGGCGGAGGCGTTCGATCCGCGCTTCGCCGGCAACCGCTACGGCGTGGCCCTGCACGCCGCGCTGGAACACGCCGACTTCGCCGCGTGGCGCGGCTGGCGCGACGGCGCGCCCGCGCCCGCGGACGAGGGCCGCGTGATCGTCGAGGCCCTGGCCGGCGAGGGCTACGCCGCGGACGCGCTGGACGACGGCCTGGCGCTGAGCACGCGGCTGGTCGGGCACACGCTGACCGTGGCGCTGCCGGAAGGCGTGCGCCTGTGCGACCTGCCCGCCGACGAGCGCCGCGCGGAGCTGGAATTCCAGTTCGCCCTGCAGCCCACGCGGGTGGACGCGCTGCTGGCGCGGCTGCACGCCCACGGCGTGGTGCGCGAGCGCGACCGCTTCGGCCTGCGCCACCAGCTGGAAGGCCTGATGACCGGCCTGGTCGACCTCACCTACCGCCACGACGGCCGCTGGTACGTGCTGGACTACAAGTCCAACCGCCTGCCGGGCTACGACGCCGCGGCCCTGCAGCGCGCCATGGCGCACAGCGAATACGACCTGCAGGCGCTGATCTACACGCTGGCGCTGCACCGCTGGCTGCGCTTCCGCCTGGGCGACGCGGCGGCCGGCGGCGGCTACGACTACGCGCGCGACTTCGGCGGCATCCGCTACGTGTTCTGCCGCGGCCTCGACGCCGCCAGCGACGCTTCGCCCGGCATCCACGCGCAGCGCTTCGCGCCGGAGCTGGTGCACGCGCTGGACGCGCTGTTCGGCACCGCTGTCGATCCCCACGCGTCCGCGGCCACTGTTCTTCCACCCCCGCCTGCGGGGGAGGGCCGGGGAGGGGGGGCACCGTGAGCCTGCTGCGCG
>CAMLJA010000155.1 GCA_946480065.1 uncultured Thermomonas sp.
CGCGCGAAGATCGAGATCAGCGAGGCGCCGAACGCCAGGCCCACCAGCGCGTGCAGCGCCGGTTCGCCGTTGACGCCCATGCGCTGCAGCACCAGGTAGTAGCCGGCGACGCCGAGCAGGCCCAGGCCGACCACCAGCATGCCGGTGATCGCGCCGCCGCGGAACGCGACGTCCATCGCCGGGCTGATGCCGCGCCGCGCGGCCTCGGCGGTGCGCACGTTGGCGCGCACCGAGACGTTCATGCCGATGTAGCCGGCCGCGCCCGAGAGCACCGCGCCGAGCGCGAACCCGATCGCGGTATGCCAGCCCAGGAACAACCCGATCAGCACGAACAGCACCACGCCGGCGATGGCGATGGTGGTGTATTGCCGGTTGAGGTAGGCGCGGGCGCCCTCCTGGATCGCGCCGGCGATCTGCTGCATGCGTTCGTTGCCGGCGGGCTGCTTGTTAATCCATGCCGCCGACCACAGGCCGTAGGCGATCGCGACGACGGCGCAGGCGAGCGCCAGCACCAAACCATATTGCTCCAGCATGAAAACCCCTCCCCGGAGTGTTCGAAATGGAAGTCCCTAGGTTGCGCGCCCGCGTTGCGCGGGCAGCCCGCCGACTATCGCACAGCCCCGCCGTCCCGCGGCAGGGCCGTCCCCGGGCCCGGGGCATGAAAGCGGGGTTCAGGCCGCGCGTGCCAGCCTGATCGCCTTCCCGAGTCCGAATGGAGGCTTCCCGATGCTGCGACCGCACATGCTGCTGGCAGGCCTGCTAGCCGTGCCGATGGCCGCCGCCGCCCAGGACCCCGCGCCCGAGATCAGGCGCGCGCCGGCGCCGCCGCAGGCGGTGGGCGTGGCGCACACGCTGCGCGCCATTCCGGAGGCGTGCGCGCGGCTGGAAGGGCGGTTCACCGGCGACGCGTCCGCGCCCTACGCCTTCACCGCCGTGCGCACCAGCGCGCGCTGCCGGCCGCGCGCGCGGCTGGTGGACGCCGCCGGCGCGCACGCCTCGGCGGCCAACGGCTGGACCCTCAACGACGTCATCCGCGTCCCCAGCGCGGCCTGCCCGGCGCAGCAGGCGGTGGTGCGGGTCTGGCGCAAGGGCGGCGGCAATGTCCCGCCGAAGCTGGACGCGCAGGGCCGTTCGCGGATCTACCTGCAGAAGGGCCTGGACGCCGCCCGTGCCGGGGACCTGAAGCCGGTCACCGTGTATGCCGCCGCGATGTCGCTGGAGGGGCTGGCCTGCAAGTGAGGCCGCGCCTCAGTCCGGGACCTGCACCCGCTTGAGGCGGCTGCCGCCGCCCGACCGGACCACCACCTGCGATTTCGGGCAGCCGAAGGCGCGCGCCACCAGGGCCACCAGTTCGGCATTCGCCTTGCCGTCCACCGGCGGCGCGGTGAGCCGGGCCAGCCAGGTGCCGTCCGCCTGCCGCGTCAGCGAGGCGGTGCGCGCGTTGGGCTTGGCCTTGACCTGCAGGATCGGCATCCGCGCAGGATCGCACGCGCGTCCCGTCGGATACCGGGGACGCGCGACGCCCGGACGCAGCCGGGCGCCTGCGGAGCCGCCGCGCCGGCTCAGTCGCCGACCTTGAGCCTGCCGCCCTTGCCCAGGCCGCCCCGCACCTGCTGCGGCTGGTAGTCGCGCATCGCGACCACGAGGTTGTTGTAGGCATTCGCGAAGGCCGCGGCCAGCGCCTTGCCCTCGGGCGTGTTGCTGTAGCCGCCCAGCGCGCCGAACCCGCCGCTGCCGCCGCCGCCGAAGCCCAGCCCGAAGTCGGTCTTGGTGGCGTTGCCCTGGGCCACGCCGATCTGCACGCCGGAGCGGTTGTCGATCATCGTCAGCATGGTCTCGGCCTTCTTGAACTTCAGCCCGCCGACCACCGCGCCCACCGCGCCCAGGCGGCCGCCGAACGCGCCCAGCACGCCGCCGATGCCGCCGGCGTTGCTCTGCGAGAAATTGATGCTGGGGTTCATGGTGTAGTCGGCGGCGACCATCTGGCCCTTGCCGAAGTTGCTGCCCTCGCGCATCTCGCCGCTTTCCATCAGCGCGCGCTCCTGCATCATGTTCTGCATCGCGCGGCCGCGCTCGACCACCACGAAGCAGTTGGACTGCTGGATCAGCATCCGGATCACCGGGATGGTGGACGGCAGGCGCAGGTCGGAGGTGAGGTAGCGGTACCAGTCGCCTTCCTGCTCCTCGACCACCGCGATGGTGCCCATGGGCTCGTCGCAATGCTCCAGGTTGAGGGCGGCGCCCTTGGCGTTGGCGCCGCCGGCGGCGCCCTGCGGGTCGGCCTGGCGCTTGCTCCACTGGGCGTGGGCGGGCGTGCTGGCGGCGGCCAGCGCCACGGCCAGCGTGGCGACGGTGAGTGCGGTCTTCATCGGATTCCCCTGGTCGATCGTGTGGTGGATGGACGGGCGACGCGGGCGGCCGGCCATCCGTCCGGTCATCCGGTCCAGGCGGGCAGCCGGCGCCGCAGCGCCTTCATCGCCGGAACAACGTAAACCGGCAGCCCATCCCGGCCAAACGGCGGGAACGCCTCGCCTGCGACCAGCGGCGACAGGTAGCGCCGCGCCGCCGCGGTGATGCCGTAGCCGTCGCGGCGGATGAAGCCGGCCGGCAGGGTCTTCTCGTGGTTGGCGATGCGCGCCAGCGGGGCGATGTCCACGTGCCAGCGGTAGGGGGCGTCGGCGTCGCGCACGATCACCGGCATCACCCCGGTCTGGCCGGACAGGGCGCAATCCACCGCGGCGCGGCCGACCGCCATCGCGTGCTCCAGGTCAGTCGCCGACGCCAGGTGGCGGGCCGAGCGCTGCAGGTAGTCGGGCAGCGCCCAGTGCACCTTCAGCCCCAGCGCGTCCTTGACCCGGCCGGCCAGGTGCGCGGCCACGCCGCCCAGCTGGGTGTGGCCGAAGCTGTCCCGGCCACCGCCGGCGTCGGCCACGAAGCGGCCGTCGGCGGTGCGGATGCCCTCGCTGGCCACGACCACGCACCAGCCCACGCGCCGCACCACGGCATCGACCCGGGCCAGGAAGTCGGCCTCGTCGAACGGGCGCTCGGGGAACAGGATCAGGTGCGGCGCGTCGTCGCGCCCTTGCCCCGCCAGCCCGGCGGCGGCCGCCAGCCAGCCGGCGTGGCGGCCCATCGCCTCGTACACGAACACCCTGGTCGAGGTGTCCGCCATCGCCGCCACGTCCAGCGCGCATTCGCGCACCGAGACCGCGGTGTACTTGGCCGCCGACCCGAAGCCGGGGCTGCAGTCGGTCTCGGCCAGGTCGTTGTCCACGGTCTTGGGCACCGCCACGCAGGTCAGCGGATAGCCGGCCGCGGCGGCCAGCCGCGACACCTTCAGCGCGGTGTCGGCGGAGTCGTTGCCGCCGTTGTAGAGGAACCAGCGCACGTCGTGGGCGCGGAAGACCGCCAGCAGGCGCTCGTATTTCGCCCGGTCCTCGTCGGCCGACTTGAGCTTGAGCCGGCAGCTGCCGAACGCACCGCCCGGCGTGTGCGCCAGCCCGCGCACCTCGGCGCTAGTCAGCGCGGCGGTGTCCAGCAGGTCCTCGCGCAGCGCCCCCAGGATGCCGTTGCGGGCGGCCAGCACCCGCACCCGGCGCGCGCGCGCGGCCTGGATCACCGCGGAGGCGGTGGCGTTGATGACGGCGGTGACGCCGCCGCTCTGCGCGTACAGCAAGGTGCCACTGGGCATGGGCGTTCCTGGGTTGGGGCGGGCGGCCCGGGCGATGCGGTAAGCTGGCCGCCACGCGGTCGCCGGCGGCAGTGTAGCGCCGGCGCGGGCCACGATTCTGGAGCGATTCGATGCGATTGGTTCTGTTGGGCGCGCCGGGTTCCGGCAAGGGCACCCAGGCGGCACGGCTGAAGGAGCACCTGCAGGTGCCGCACATCTCCACCGGCGACCTGCTGCGCGCCGAAGTGGCCGCCGGCACCCCGCTGGGGCTGGAGGCGAAGGGCGTGATGGCGCGCGGCGAGCTGGTCAGCGACGCCATCCTGCTGGGCATGCTGGAGGACCGCTTCTCCCGCCCCGACACCGCCAACGGCTTCATCCTCGACGGCTATCCGCGCAACCTGGCGCAGGCCGACGCGCTGGACGGGCTGCTGGCGCGGATCGGCCAGCGCTTCGACCACGCGGTGCAGCTGGAAGTCCCCTCCGAATTGCTGGTCGAGCGGATCGCCGGGCGCGCCCAGGCCGAGGGCCGCGCGGACGACAACCCGGATTCGGTGCGCAAGCGCCTGCAGGTCTACGAAAGCCAGACCGCGCCGGTGATCGGGTTCTACCGCCAGCACGGCCAGCTGACCGTGGTGGACGGCGTGGGCTCGCTGGACGAGGTGTTCACCCGGATCGTGGAAGCGATCCAGGCGGGGCACGACGTCGGTTGATGCCGTGACAGATGCGATGGTCGGGGCTGCGGCAGGCAGGCCCCGCAACCAGTCGAGAATGGGGGAGCGGCTTGCGAGGCCAGCCTGCCGCGGCCTCGACCCCGCCCCGGAGCAACCGACGTGAAACTCCACATCCTCGGCATCGCCGGCACCTTCATGGGCGGCGTGGCCGCGCTGGCGCGCGAACTCGGCCATGCCGTCGAGGGCAGCGACGCCAATATCTATCCGCCGATGTCCACCCAGCTGGAGCGGCTGGGCATTGCGCTGAAGCAGGGCTACGCGCCCGCCGGCATCGCGCCGGACTGCGACGGCATCGTGATCGGCAACGCCCTCTCGCGGGGCAACCCCGCGGTGGAGCACGTGCTGGACGCCGGCCTGCGCTACACCTCCGGTGCGCAGTGGCTGAGCGAGCACGTGCTGCCGGGCCGCGACACCCTGGCGGTGGCGGGCACCCACGGCAAGACCACCACCACCACCATCCTCGCCTACCTGCTCCAGGCCGCCGGGCGCGAGCCTGGCTTCCTCATCGGCGGCGTGGCGGAGGATTTCGGCGCGTCAGCGCGCATCGGCGCAGGGCGCGAATTCGTGGTGGAGGCGGACGAATACGACACCGCCTTCTTCGACAAGCGCAGCAAGTTCGTCCACTACCGCCCGCTGGTCGCCATCCTCAACAACCTGGAATACGACCACGCCGACATCTTCCCGGACGTGGCCGCGATCCAGCGCCAGTTCCACCACCTGGTGCGCACCGTGCCCGGCCGCGGCCGGCTGATCGTCAACGGCCACGACGAACGCCTTGCCGAGGTGCTGGCGCTGGGCTGCTGGACGCCGGTGGAACGCTTCGGGCTCCATGACGGCACGTCCGATCCGTCGTTCGAGTGGAGCGCGCGCAAGCTGGCCGACGACGGCAGCCGCTTCGCGGTGCT
>CAMLJA010000156.1 GCA_946480065.1 uncultured Thermomonas sp.
ACTGGCGCAGCCGGCCGTCCTCGCGCTTGGCGCGGATGAAGTCCTTCACGTCCGGGTGGGAGACGTCGAAGGTGCCCATCTGCGCGCCGCGGCGGCCGCCGGCGCTGGACACGGTGAAGCACATCTTGTCGTAGATATCCATGAAGGACATCGGGCCGGAGGTGTAGGCGCCGGCGCCGGCCACGAACGCGCCGCGCGGGCGCAGCGTGCTGAATTCGTAGCCGATGCCGCAGCCCGCCTTCAGGGTCAGGCCGGCTTCGTGGACCTTGTCCAGGATGCCGTCCATCGAATCCTCGATGGTGCCGGAGACGGTGCAGTTGATGGTCGAGGTGGCGGGCTTGTGCTCCTGCGCGCCGGCATTGGACGTGATGCGGCCGGCGGGGATGGCGCCGCGGCGCAGCGCCCAGGTGAAGCGCTCCTGCCAGTACTGCTGCAGCTCGGCGGTGGGCTCGGCCTCGGACAGCGCCTTGGCCACGCGCTTGTAGGTGCCGTCGATGTCGGCATCCAGGGCCACCCCCTGCTTGGTCTTCAGGCGGTACTTCTTGTCCCAGATATCGACCGACGCCGGCTGCATCGGGATGTCCTGCTTCGCGTCCGTGGCCACCGCCTCCAACCTCGCCGTGCTCATGCTCGTGTGCGCTCCTGTCCTTGTACCCGTGCGGCCGTGCCGCGTCCGTGTGTTGCGTGTGCGCCGCCGCGGCGGCGGCGACGCGGGGCCGTGCCGAAGGCACGCCGCTGCGAATCGATGTCGTGTCCCCGCTCCCCCATCCTGCGCCTCCCCTGGCGCCGAAAAGGCCCTGGTCCCGGCTTGCCGCAAGCACAAGGCTTGGGCCTGGCTGGCGAATCCAACCACAAGATGTAGTGGAGACGCGGGAATCGACCTTAAGCCAGCCCCGGCGGCGAAGTCAACGTCGAAATTTGCACTTCCGGGCTTGCGTTCGGGCGCGCCCCGCTGACAGCCATCCGCGGCGCGGTTCCGGCCGCGCCGCGGCGGCGCGGCGACGGCTGTATGAATGGGCAAAGCGTGCTGCGCTGCGGCGGAGGGGCGGCACCGTGGCCTCCGCGCGCGGCGCTCAATAGCGCCCGGTGGCGGGCCGGTTGGGCAGGCCCAGGCGGCGCGACAGCGCCTGGAAACGCGGCTCGCCGCGCAGGCCGTTCCAGCGCGCGTCCTCGGCGAGGAAGCCGACCCGGATGTCGTGTTCGCGATAGGCGCGCTCGAGTTCGTCCAGCGCCGCGTCGCGCTGGCCCAGCGCGTTCAGCACGGCAGCGATGCTGGTGGGCGGCACGTAGCGCGCGCGGGCGCGCTGCCGCAGGTCGCGCAGGATGGCCTCGGCGGCCGCGCGGTTCCCCGCCGCCACCTCCGCCACCGCGACCATCGCCAGCATCTGGCTGGCCTGGTGGGAATTCTGCGCCGAGCGTCGGTAGTCGGCGACCGCGGCGGCCGCGTCCCCGCGATCCAGCGCCAGCCCGCCGCGCACCAGCAGCGCCACCCAGAAGCCGGGCTCCAGTTCCAGCGCGCGTCGCACGCGCTCGCCGGCCGCGCGCGGCTGCCCGGCGGCGGTCAGGAAGCCGGCTTCCAGCGCATTGATGAGCGGCGAGAGCGGATCCAGCTCGCGGGCCTGGCGCGCCTGCTCCAGCCCTTCCTCGAACCGGCCGGTGTTCACCAGCACGTGGGCCAGGCCGAAGTGCGCATCGGCCAGGCTGGGATTGAGCGCGATGGCGCGGCGCAGCGCGGCCTCCGCGCCCGGCCAGTCCCATGCGTACAGCTGCAGGTAGCGGCCTTGGGCATGCTGCGCATCGGCCGAGCGCGGGTCGATGCGCAGCGCCTGCCGGGCCGCGGCGTGGGCCAGCGCGAAGGTCTCCGCGGGGTCGGCGTCGTTGTGGGCCATGAAGATGTAGGCCATGGCCAGCCCGGCATAGGCGCGGGCGCAGGTGGGATCGCGCCGCACCGCCTCCTGGAAGGCGCCCACCGCGTCGGGCTGGCGCCGCTGCAGTTCGAACTGGGCCCGCAGCAGGGCGCGGAACGCGACCGGGTCGCCGCCATCGCACGGGCTGGCCGCCTGCGCGGCGAGGGAGCCCGGCGCGACCCGCAGCGGGACGGCGAGCGCGGCGGCGATGCGGTCGGGCAGGGCGAACACGTCGTCGCTGTGCGCATCGAAGCGGTCGGACCAGACCGCCGGCCCGCCGGCGGCGGGCAGCAGGCGGACCTGCACCTCGACCCGGTCGCCAGCGCGCCGCGTGCTGCCGTCGACCACGTAGTCGGCCCCCAGCGCACGGGCGACCGCCTGCGGCGCGCGGCCGGCGGCCACCAGCCGCTGGGCCGACGCCAGCGTGCGCAGCCGCAGCGCGCCGCTGCGCGCCAGCCGGGTGGACAGCGCCTCGGCCAGGCCCGCTTCCAGCACCTCGTCACGCGGACCGGCGTCGCGGCTGCGGAACGGCAGCACCACCAGCGTGGTGGGCGGGGCTACCGGCGGCGGCGCGAGGTCGGTGGCGGCCACCGGGGTCGGGCGTCCCTGCAGCGCCGTCACCGCCAGCGCCGCCAGCGCCACGGCCAGCAGGACCAGCAGCGGGGCCAGGCGGCGCGCGCGCGGCGGGGCGGCTTCGTTGCGGCCCGGCATCTCCACCGGCACCGGCACCGGTGTGGGTGCGGGTGCGGGTGCGGGTTCGGGTTCGGGTTCGAGCTCGGCCACGAAGCGGTAGCCACGGCCGGGCACGGTAACGATGTAGCGGTGGTCGGCGGCGGTGGTGCCGAACGCGCGGCGCAGCGCGGCGACCGCCTGGGTGAGGTTGTTCTCCTCCACCACCCGCCCCGGCCAGGCGGCCTCCAGCAGCGCGTCCTTGGCCACCACCTGCTCGCGCTGCGCGATCAGCACGCAGAGCACGTCGAAGGCCTTCGACGTCAGCGGCAGCACCGCGCCGTCGGCGTTGCGCACCTCGCGCTGCAGCGTGTCGACGACATAGCCGTCGAATCGGTGGTAGCGCGGGCCGGGCCCATCCATGGCTTCAGATGATTTCAGATTTTTTCACCGGTTTTGCAGGTTTTTCGTGACCGGCGCGCGGAGAGTCCGGGCGTTCCCTTGCAGCACCCCAACCAAGAGGAGCTCCCCTGATGAACGCGATCCGCACCTGCACCCTGGCCACCACGCTGCTGTTCCTGGCCCTGCATGGCACCCCCGCCGCCGCCAGCGACCCGGCCCTCGACGGCGCCCTGGCCACCCCCGCCAACCGCGTGGTCGGCCTGTGGTCGAACCAGTCGCTGGTGGGTCCCTGCGGCGGCACCCCCGCGATGCAGGGTCGCAACACCGTGATCTTCATCGCGGGCGGCACCCTGGTCGACAACCCGCGCACCGCGGCGGGCACCGCCACCCAGCGCAGCATCGGCCTGGGCACCTGGGCGTTCGACCCCCGCACGGGCCGGTACAGACAGCGCGTCCGGTTCGACTGGTTCGTCAACGGTGCCTACGACGGCTACCAGACGATCGACCGCGACTTCGTGCTCGACAGCGCCGGCAACACCGCGTCCGGCCCGGTCGTGGCCCGCCGCTACAACGCCGACGGCAGCCTGCGCGGCCAACTGTGCGGCTCGGCCACCTCCACCCGCCTCTGATCACGACTGCATGGCCGGGCCGCGACATCGCGGCCCGGCCGGGAGACCGCCATGAACACGACATCCCTCCAGCGCGCCATCGTCCTGGTCCTTGCCGCACCGTTCGGGCTTGCCGCCTGCGGCGGCGGATCGGGCGGGGTGGTGCGCAGCGATCCGCCGAGCACGCCTTCCGCGCCGACGCCCAGCACGGCACCGCCGCCCAGCGCATACGATCCCTGTCCCGCACCGATCACGTCGGACTGCGTTGTCGCCCTCGCGCAGGACCAGTGGGAGAACCTGCCCCAGGCGCAGAGCGATTTTTCGCTGGTGCTGCGCGGGGGTGAGCTCGGACTGGTGGCGGAGGACTATCGCTTCGGCGGCGGCACCCGCATCGAGACGGGGTTGCTGGTCGTCGGCGGAGGACGCACCGGGGGGAACGAGAACACCCGGCTGCGGTCGGACGTGACGATCGATGCGCCGGGCAATCTGTTCGTCGTCGCCACGGTGGTCGGCAACGTCGCGAATGCGGGCGGTTTGACCCTGCTCGGTACGATCCAGGGCAACCTGACCAACGCCGGGCAGCTCCGGGTGGATGCCGCGCAATACGGCAACCCGATCGCGATCACCGGCGATTTCGCCCAGACCAGCGCCGGCACGCTGTCCTTCGGCCTGGCGCCGGCGGGCTGGGATTCCCCCGCTCCCCTGGACATCGGCGGAGAGGCCCGGCTGGCAGGCGCCCTGCTGCTGCGCGAGTACACCGACGCCTGGGCCCCGTACCCGTTGCCGGTGCCAGGAGCCCACAAGATCCTCCATGCCGATGGCGGGGTCTTCGGCGCGTTCGACCAGTGGACATCCCCCGGCCTCTTCATCGAAGGCAGCCTGCGCTACGAGGCCAACGACGTGTGGTTCGACCTCACCCGCATCTCGCTGCAGTCGGCAATGCGCGGCCAGGGGGCCGTCGGCGGGACGCTGGCCAGCGCCGCCGCCGTGGACCGCGCGCTGGCCGCGGCGGATGGCTTCGCGGCCGCGCCGACCGCGGCGCAGCGGCAGTTCCTGCGCGCCGCCGCGCAGCTGCTGTGGACCGCCGACGCGCGCACGGCGGGCCGGGCGCTGGACAGCCTGATGGCGCCGGTCCACGCGCTGGCGCTGGAGCGGGCGATGTCGGCCTCGGCGGGGCCGGGCCTGCCGGCGGCGTCCCGGCTGGCGCGGCTGCGGCCGGGCCTTGCGGCCGGCGCGTGGTCGTCCCCGGCGGGCGACGGGGCGGGCCGCGGCTTCGATGCGTGGCTCAGGCCGCGGCTGCTGGTCGGCGGCGTGGCCGGCCGGGCGGACGTGCAGCTGGCCGACGCGCGGGGCAGCGGCAGCGGCAGCGGCGCGCGCGCCAGCGCCTATGCGCGCTGGTTCGGCGACGGCGGCTGGTATGCCGGCGGCAGCGCCGGCTTCGCTCGCCAGTGGCTGGCGCTGGCACGCCCGGTCGACCTGGGCCGCAGCGCCGCGACGGCGCGCTCCCAGCGCCGCTACGACGTCGTCGACCTCGCGGCGGAGGGCGGGCGGCGCCTGCCGTTCGCCGGGGGCCGGCTGGAACCGCACCTGGGCCTGGGCGCGACCGCCGCGCGCGCGGCCGGCGCGCGGGAGCTGGGCGGGACCGGCTTCGAACTGGCCTTGGCCGATCGCCGCGTGGCCCGGCTGGACGCCCGCGC
>CAMLJA010000157.1 GCA_946480065.1 uncultured Thermomonas sp.
GATGGACGCGATGGGAATACTCGGGCGCGCCGATGCCGGCCAGCGCCAGCGCCAGCGCGACCAGCGCCAGCGCGGCGGCCGCGAACTTGAATGGAGGCGTCATGCCCCCATGCTAGCGTGACCCGCCGCCGCCACCGCCCGCCCGCCATGCCCGAGACCGACGCCGCCGTCCACGTGTTCGACGCCACCGCCGCCACCTTCGAGGAGGAGGTGATCCGCAAGTCGATGGACGCCCCGGTGCTGGTGGACTTCTGGGCCACCTGGTGCGGCCCGTGCAAGACGCTGGGTCCGGTCCTGGAGAAGCTGGCCGCCGACTACCGCGGCGCGTTCGCGCTGGCCAAGGTGGACGTGGACAAGGAGCAGGAGCTCGCCGCCGCGTTTCAGATCCGCTCGGTGCCCACCTTGATGCTGGTGAAGGACGGCCAGCTGGTGGACGGTTTCCCCGGCGCGCTGCCGGAAGGCCAGCTGCGCGAGTTCCTCAGGCACCACGGGATCGAGCCGGCCCCCGAGCCCGAGGAGGCCGCCGCGCCCGCGGCCGCGCCGCCGGTGGACCCGCACGAAGAGGTCATGCGCCTGCGCAAGGCCAGCGAGGTCGAACCCGACAGGGACGAATTGAAGCTCGACTTGGCGCTCGCGCTGCTGCAGACGGGCGGCGCCGGCGAGGCCGAGCGCCTGCTGGACGCCCTGCCCGCCAACCTGGCCACCGACGACCGCACGATCAAGGCGCGCGCGCGCCTCGGCTTCGCCGCGCTGCTGAAGGACGCGCCGCCGGCCGAAACCCTGGAAGCGGCCATCGCGGCCGATCCCGGCGACCTGCGCGCGCGCCACCTGCTGGGCGTGCGCCGGCTGGTGGGCGGCGACGCCGAGGCCGGCCTGGCGCAGTTCATCGAGATGCTGCGCCGCGACCGCGCGTTCGGCGACGGGCTGGCCCGCAAGTCGCTGATCGACGCCTTCCGGGTGGTCGAGGACGAGGACCTGGTGGGGCGCGTCCGCCGCCAGATGTCGGCGCTGCTGCTGGTCTGACCCGCGCATCCCGCGGCCACCGGTCCGCGAAAACGCGACCGCGCCGGCTCCCCTTCGCCGCGATCGCGCCGTATGCTCGGCGCACCGCAAGCACCGGGGCGCCCGTGTCCATCCAGAGCAACGACAGCGATCGACCCGAGATCGAGGGCCACCGCATCCTGCGGGTGGTCGGCCACGGCGGCATGTCCACCGTCTACCTGGCCGAGCAGGCCTCGCTGGACCGCAAGGTGGCGGTCAAGGTGATGCTGCCGGAGGCGCTGGCGGACGAGGTCAGCCGGGTGCGCTTCGAGAACGAGGCGCGCACCATCGCGCGGCTCCAGCACCCGCACATCGTCGGCATCCACGAGGTCGGCCGCACTGCCGACGGGCTGCCCTTCTATTCCATGCCCTACCTGCCGCGCGGGCACTTGGCGCAGCGCGACCTGCGCGGCGACCAGCCGCGCGCCGCCGCGATCCTGCGCCAGTTGCTGGATGCGCTGGACTACGCCCACGTGCGCGGCGTGGTGCACCGCGATGTCAAGGCCGAGAACGTGCTGTTCGACGAGGCCGAGCGCCCGCTGCTGGCCGACTTCGGCATCGCCCTGCGGCGCGGCAGCAACCCGCGCCTGACCTCGGCCGGGCTGGCGGTGGGCAGCACCGCCTACATGCCGCCCGAGCAGGCGCGCGGGCTCCAGGTCGACCGCCGCGCGGACGTCTACAGCCTGGGCGTGCTGGGCTGGGAGATGCTGACCGGCCGCCTGCCGTACAGCGCCGGCGACGCGCTCTCGATGGCGCTCAAGCACGTGCAGGACCCGATCCCGCGGCTGCCGGCCGCGCTGCGCCACTGGCAGGGGTTCTTCGACCGCGCCCTGGCCAAGCGGCCCGAGGACCGCTTCGCCAGTGCCCAGGAAATGCGCGACGCGCTGGATGAACTGGAGCGGCGCGCGGGCCGCCATTTCGGGGTGGTGGCGGTGCCGCAGGAGGCCAGCGCCCAGGCGCAGCCGGCGCGGTCGCGCTGGGGACTGGCCGTGGCCGCGCTGGTCGTCGTGGCGGCCGCGATCGGGCTGGCGCAATGGAACGGGCGCGGGCCGCCGCAGCCGTCGGGGCCGGCGGTGGCCGATGCCGCCACCGCGCCCGGCGACGAGGGGCTGCCCACGCCAGCCGCGGACGCCGGCATGGGTGCCCTCGGCACGCCGGTGCCCGGGGCGCCCGACGAGGGCGCGGCCTATGTCGCCAACGGCAACCAGCAGCTGGCCGCGGGCCGCCTGCTGGCCCCCGCCAACGCCAATGCCTGGGACAGCTGGGACGCGGCCTGGCGGCTCAACCCCACCCATCCCGACGTGCAGATGCTGACCGCGCGCCTGTTCGACGCGCTGGCCGCCGCCGCCGTGTCCGACTTGCGCGAGGGCGACGTCGGCGGGTCGCGCGCCGCGTTCGCGCGCGCGCGCGAACTGGACGCCCGCCGCGGCGGCGGCGGCCGCGCGATCGCGCTGCTGCGCGGCCGGCTGGACGCGGCGCTGGGCGAACGGGTGGCCGCGCTGGCCGCGGTCCCGGACCGCGGCGCGGCGCAGGCGCTGCTGGCCTCCACGACGTGGCTCGACCTGCCCCCGGCGCGGCGGCAGGCGCTGCAGGCGACGGTGTCAAAGCTGGACGCCACCGCCGCCGCGAAGCCCTCGACCGCGCGTGGCAACGGCGCCACGCCGCTGCTGGCGGTGACCCGCGCCGAATACGCGCGCTTCGCCCAGGCGACCGGGCGCAAGCCCGCCGACTGCGGGCGCAGCGGCCTGTTCGGGCCGCGGCTGCAGTGGAGCAAGGTGGGCAGCGACGGCGCGCCGGTGACCTGCGTCTCGGCGGCGGACGCCGAGGCCTATGCCGCTTGGCGCGGCGCGCGCGAGCACCGGCGCTACCGGCTGCCCACCGCGGGCGAATTGCGGCCCGCGCCGGCCACGCCGGTCTCGGCCTGGAGCACGCTGTGCGCCGACGCCGGCTGCCGGCGCCGCCACGTCAGCGGCAAGCCGCGCGCGCTGACGGCCGACCGCGGCTATACGGACGTGGGCATCCGCCTGGCCCGCGGCGGCTGATCCGCGCGGCCGCTTACAATCGCCGGATGCCCGACGCCCCCGCCAGAGCCCCGCTCGCCCAGCGCCTGCAGCGCCTGTTCCTGACCGGCCTGCTCACCCTGCTGCCGCTGTGGCTGACCTGGGTGGTGGTGAAGTTCCTGTTCGTGCTGCTCGGCGGCCTCAGCAAGCCGCTGGTCGGACCCACCCTGGAGGGCCTGGCCGCCGCGAATCCGCGCACCTTCGGCTGGCTGGTGGAACCGTGGGTGCAGAACGGCATCGCCCTGCTCGCCACGCTGGCCGCGATCCTGCTGGTCGGCTGGCTGGCGCGACGGGTGGTCGGCCAGCGCCTGCTGCGCTGGTTCGAGGCGCTGGTGGCGCGCGTCCCGCTGGCCAGCACGGTGTACGGCAGCGCGCGCAAGCTGCTGGACATCCTGCAGACCAAGCCCGACGGCACCCAGCGGGTGGTGCTGATCGACTTCCCGCACGCCGAGATGAAGACGCTGGGCTTCGTCACCCGGGTGATGCGCGAGGCCGGGACCGGGCGCGAACTCGCCGCGGTCTACGTGCCGACCACCCCCAACCCCACCTCCGGCTACCTGGAGATCGTGCCGGTGGAGAAGATCACGCCGACCGACTGGAGCGTGGACCAGGCGATGAGCTTCATCATCAGCGGCGGCGCGGTGGCGCCGGATTCCATCCCCTTCACCCCGCCGGGCGCGAAGGCATGACCCGCCTGCTGGAGGACCGCGCGACCCGGCTGTTCATCGGGCTTGCGGCGTTCTTCTGCGTCAACGCGGTGCTGGCCGAGTTCATCGGGGTCAAGATCTTCGCGCTGGAGGACACCCTCGGGATCGCGCCGCTGCAGTGGAACCTGTTCGGCCAGAACGGTTCGCTCAACTTCACCGCGGGCACCCTGCTGTGGCCGATCGTGTTCATCATGACCGACACGGTCAACGAGTACTTCGGCAAGCGCGGCGTGCGCCTGATCAGCTGGCTGGCCGCGGGGCTGATCGCCTACGGCTTCGTGTTCGCCTTCGTGGCCATCCACCTGGCGCCGGCGTCGTGGTGGGTGGGCGTGGCCAAGGACCAGGGCGTGCCGGACTACCAGGCCGCGTTCGCCGCGGTGTTCGGCCAGGGCATGTGGACCATCTGGGGCTCGCTGGTCGCCTTCATCGTGGGCCAGCTGATCGACGTCAGCGTGTTCCACCGCATCCGCCGCGCCACCGGCGAGCGCCACGCCTGGCTGCGCGCCACCGGCTCCACCGCGGTGTCGCAGCTGGTGGACAGTTTCGTGGTGCTGTACATCGCCTTCGTGCTGGGCCCCCAGCACTGGCCGACCTCGCTGTTCCTGGCCGTCGGCACCCTGAATTACGCCTACAAGATGCTGGCGGCGATCGCGCTGATCCCGCTGCTGTACCTGGCCCGCGCCGGCATCCACCGCTACCTGGGCCACGCGCGCGCGGACGCCCTGCGCCGCGACGCCGCCGCCGACTGACGCGCCCGCTCCCACAACGAAAAAGGGCCGGCGATGCCGGCCCCCTTTGCGTGGCTGCGGTCGGCGCGTCAGGCGCGCGAACCGCGCTTGCCGGCGAATGCGGCCTGCCCGCCGGAGCGGTGCTGCTTGGGGCCGGCATGGCCGGCGCGCGCGGCGGGCCGGGCGTGCGGGCGCGGAGCGGCGCCGGGACGGCCCGGCGGACGCTGGCCGCCGCCACCGCCGTTCTTCGGGATCGGCGTGTCCAGGCGGATCGGCTTGCTGGGCGCGAAGCCCGGCACCACCTCCATCTCCAGGTCGACCTTCAGCAGTCGCTGGATCTGGCGCAGCAGCCCGCCCTCTTCCGGGGACACCAGCGAGAGCGCTTCGCCCACCGCGCCGTTGCGGCCGGTGCGGCCGATGCGGTGCACGTAGTCCTCGGCCACCATCGGCAGGTCGTGGTTGATCACCAGCGGCAGGTCGGGGATGTCCAGGCCGCGCGCGGCCACGTCGGTGGCCACCAGGATCCGCGCCCGGCCGGACTTGAAGTCGCGCAGGGCCTTCTGGCGGGCCGCCTGGCTCTTGTTGCCGTGGATCGCGACCGCCGGCAGGCCGGCCTCCTCGAGCTGCTCGGCCAGGCGGTTGCAGCCGTGCTTGGTCTTGCCGAACACCAGCACCTGGTCGGTGTGGCGC
>CAMLJA010000158.1 GCA_946480065.1 uncultured Thermomonas sp.
CTTCTCGCGGTCGCCCTGCGGCGCGTCCGGGTAGTCCGGCAGCGGGTAGCCCTTGGCCTGCAATTCCTTGATCGCCGCCTTCAGCTGCGGGACCGAGGCGCTGATGTTCGGCAGCTTGATGATGTTGGCTTCGGGCGTCTTCGCCAGCGCGCCCAGTTCGGCCAGGTCGTCGGCCACCGCCCTGTCGCCGAGCAGATCCGGGAACTGCGCCAGCAGGCGCGCCGCCAGCGAGATGTCGCGCGTCTCCACGTCCACGCCGGCGGTCGCAGCAAACGCCTGCACGATCGGCAGGAAGCTGGCGGTGGCGAGGAACGGCGCCTCGTCGGTCAGGGTGTAGAGGATCTTGGACATGGCGGGCTCGGGGTGGCGAAAGGCCGCCATTGTCGGGGTTCGCGCGGCGGCCGGCAAAGCGGCCACTGCGAAGGGCGCGGCAGTAGCCGCGCCCTCCGGTCGCGCCCTTGCGGCGTTACTTGACCTGGAACTCGCGGGTCTGCACCAGCTTGCCGTCCAGCATCACCTCGAGCTTGTACTTGCCGGCGGGCCAGCCGTCCGGCTTGCTGATCTGGAAGTCGGTGATGCCGTCCCCGGACAGGGTCAGGTCCTGGCTTTCCTCGTGCACCACCTGGCCGCTGTCCACGTGCGTCCAGCGCACGCCCACGGTGCCGGGCACCGAGCCGGCCGGGTCGCTGGTGGCAGTCGCCACCGCGGCGTAGATGGTGTCGTTGGGGGAGAACACGTCCATCGGGCTGGTCACCCGCATGTCGGCGCCGACCGCGTTGCCCAGGTCCACGCCGGTCACCGTCACGGCGGCGGCGGACGGCATCGGCGCCGGGGTGGCCGGTGCCGGCTCGCTGGCGACCGGCGGCATCGGGGCGGGTTCTTCCTTCTTCTTGCAACCGGCCAGGGCGGCGGCGCCGACCAGGGCGGCGAACAGGGCGGTGGTAAGTCGGTGGGTAGGCATGGGGGCTTCCTTGTCGGGGGTGGAGGTCAATCCGCGCTGGCGGGAATGCGCAGCACCTGGCCGGGCAGGATCCGGTCCGGGTCGTCCAGCTGGTCGCGGTTGGCGGCGTAGATGGCCGGCCACTGGCTGGCCTTGCCGTAGAAACGCCGGGCGATGTGCGACAGGGTGTCGCCCTGCGCCACGGTGTAGGTGCGGTCACCCTGCGCGGGGTGGCTCGGCGCTTCGGTGGAGGCCGCGCCGCCGCGCACGTTCCCGAACGACGGCGCGTGTTCGCTGGAGACGCTGCCGCCGGCGGCGTTGGAGAAATCGGGCTTGCCGTTGCTCATCGCCGCCTCGGGTCGGCGCGGACGGACTGTCCGCAGGCGGCGACGGTGCCACCTGCCGCGTTAACGCGGCATGCCCGCGGGGTGAAGGGCTATTGCCGGGCGCTGCGGGTGGCCGCCGGCGGCGGCGTGCCGGGGGTGGCGCGCCAGGGGTTGATGTCCAGCCCGCCGCGGCGGGTGTAGCGCGCCTCCACCGACAGCCACGCCGGCGCGCAGCGCGCCTGCAGGTCGGTGAAGATGCGCTCGACGCACTGCTCGTGGAATTCGGCGTGGTCGCGGAAGCTGACCAGGTAGCGCAGCAGCCCGGCGCGGTCGATGCGCGGGCCGCGGTAGGCGATGGCGACGTCGGCCCAGTCCGGCTGGCCGGTGACCGGGCAGTTGGACTTCAGCAGCGCGCTGGACAGGATTTCCTCGACCGGGTCGCCGGCGTCGGCCCCCAGAAGCGCCGCATCCGGCGGTCCGTAGCGGTCGATCGCGATGTCCTGCGCGTCCAGCGACGCGCCCGCGGGCGGCGCGAGCGGCGGCAGGCCGAACGCCATCGCCACCGGCGCGCCGGCGGCGCGGGACAGGTCGGCCTCGACCTGCGCGCGCAGCGCGTCGGCGCTGTCGAAGCGCGCGCGGTTGCAGGAATTCAGGTACAGCTTGAGCGACTTGGATTCCACCAGGCAGGGCGAGTCCGCCGGCACCTGCAGGGTGGCGGTGGCCACCTGCGGCTTGCCGCGCCGGTCCAGCCACGACAGTTCGTAGGCGTGCCAGCGGTCGTGCCCGGCGAACGGCAGCGCGCCGGCATCGAGGCCCAGCGCCTCGCGCGCCAGCCGCCGCGGGATGGGGTACAGCAGGCCGGCGTCGAAGCGGTCGGGATAGGCCACTTCGCGGCCGAGCGGGGATCCGGTGGGGTCTGGGGTGTTCATTCGCCGCGGTGCTCCAGCGCCAGGTAGTCGGCCGACTGCATTTCCACCAGCCGCGAGGCGGTGCGTTCGAACGCGGCCACCAGGCGCTCGCCGGCGTACAGGTCCATCGGCCCGGCGTCGGCGGTGCAGACCAGGTTGACCCGGCGATCGTACAGCTCGTCCACCAGGTGCACGAAGCGGCGCGCGGCGTCGTCGCGGCCGGCGTCGAAGCGGGGGATGCCGCCGACCAGCACGGTGTGGAATTCGCGCGCGATCTCGATGTAGTCGGCGGTGCCGCGCGGCCCCTCGCACAGCGCCTCGAACCCGAACCAGCACAGGCCCTTGCAGCGGGCGCGCACCGGGATCCGGCGGCCGTCGATCTCGATCCCCGCCTCCAGGTGCTCGGCGTCGCAGCCCAGCGCGTCCCAGCGTTCGCGCAGCCAGGCGTCGGACCGGTCGTCCAGCGGCGCGCGGTAGACCGGCGAGCGGGTCAGCGCGCGCAGCCGGTAGTCGGTGTCGCTGCGCAGGTGGACCACCTGGCAGTGGCGCTCGAGCAGCGCGATCGCCGGCAGGAAGCGCGCGCGCTGCAGGCCGCCCTTGTACAGCTCGCCCGGTGCGGCGTTGGAGGTGGTGACCAGCACCACGCCCTCCGCGAACAGCCGCTCCAGGAGGCGGCCCAGCAGCATGGCGTCACCGATGTCGCTGACGAAGAATTCGTCCAGCACCAGCACCCGCAGCGCGCTGCGCCACTCGCGGGCGATCGCCGCCAGCGGGTCGCGCTGGCCGGCGTGCGCGCGCAGGCGCTCGTGCACCTCGCGCATGAAGCGGTGGAAGTGGGTGCGGCGCTTCTCGCGGATCGGCAGCCCGGCGAAGAACAGGTCGATCAGGAAGGTCTTGCCGCGGCCCACGCCGCCCCACAGGTACAGGCCCGGCACCGGCTCGGGCTGGCTGCCCAGCAGCCGGCCCAGCAGCCCGCGCCGCGGCGACGGCTGCAGCAGCGCGGCGTGGATGCGGTCCAGCGCGGCCAGCGCCTCCTGCTGCGCCGGGTCGTGCTGCCAGTCGCCGCGCGCCACGCCGTCGGCGTAGGCGCGCGAGGGCGCGGCCGCCTCAGCCATCCGCCGGCAGCCAGTCGCGCACGCCGTGCTTCACCGCGCCGCGCAGGTCCATCAGCTTGCGGTGGAAGAAATGGCTGGTGTCCGGCATCCGCACCAGCACCGGCGGGCGCGGCTGCGCCTCCACCCAGGCCTGGACGTCGGCGGCGGAGACGATCTCGTCGGCGTCGCCCTGGATCACCAGCCAGGGGATGGGCGGCACCGCGATGTCGTCGAACGCCCAGCTGCGCCCCACCGGCGGCGCAATCGACAGCAGCGCGGCGGCCCCCAGTTCGCCCGCGGCGCGCAGCGTCACCCAGGCGCCGAAGCTGAACCCGGCCAGCCACAGCGCGTGCCCGGGGAAGCGCTGGCGCGCCCAGCCGGCGACCGCGCGCAGGTCGTCCAGCTCGCCGTCGCCGTCGTCGAACCTGCCCTCGGACTGGCCCACGCCGCGGAAATTGAAGCGCAGGGTGGCCACGCCGCATTCGCGCAGCGCCCGGCCCACCATCGTGACCACCTTGTTGTGCATGGTGCCGCCCTCGGTGGGCAGCGGATGGCAGACGATGGCCAGCACCGGCCTGGCGGCGGCGTCCGGCAGGTCCAGCGCGGCTTCCAGCCGGCCGGCGGGGCCGGGGATCGACAACGCCTGGTCGGCGGCGGCGGGGCGTGCGGTGGGCGGGTTCATGGCGGGATCATGCCGCAGCGGGCGTTAAGCGCGGGCGCCAGAAACGCGAACGCCGCCCGCAGGCGGCGTCCGGGCGGCGACGCGGCGCTTACTTGCTCTGCGCGACCATCCATTCCACGGTGGCCTTGACCTGCTCGTCGCTCAGGGCCGGGTTGCCGCCCTTCGGCGGCATCACCCCGACGGTCCCGGTGAAGCCGGTGATGGCCTTCTTGACCAGCATGTCCAGGCCCTGCTCGGCGAAGCGCGCGCCGATCCCGGCCGCGTCCAGCTTGGGCGCGCCGCCCGCGCCGGAGGTGTGGCAGCCGGTGCACAGGTTGCCGAAGATCACGCTGCCGTCCAGGGTGCCGCCGTAGGCCACCTGCGAGGCGGCCGCCTGCGCCGCGGCCTGCACCGCAGCCGCCTGCTCCGCGGCGCCCGTGGCACCGGCATAGACCGCGCCCACGGGGGCGATGCGGGCCAGGGTGCGCTGCTCGACGGTGGGGTCGACCGTGTGGGCGACCTGGCCGTTCAGGTGGTGCGCGAACAGGATCAGGCCCAGCGTGACCGCGCCGAGGAAGGCGATCACCATCGAGAAACGCTTCAGGAAATCCAGGTCGTAGTTGCGCACGGTCTACCCTTGCTCGATTGGTGCGGCAGCGGCCGCATAACCCTTGGATTATTCCAGAACCGGCATCCCGGCGCGACCGGGCCGGTCCGGCGCGCGGTTCGCGGCCCGGGCCCTGGAACTGCTGCAACGCAGCATGGTGGACGGGTGGTCCGAATCGAGGCAGCCCGGGACCTCGGCCGCGCGTCGTCCGACCGCATTCAGCTTCGACCGCCTTCAGGGGGCTGAACTGTGACGGAGTTGACAAGCTCCCGCGACTCCGGCCATAAGGCACATGAGCAGGGGATGAATCCGCGCGGGATCCGAGGCGCTTTCGGTGCCGGTTTGACGGTGGGGAATCATTCGTTTCGACCCGCTACGCAGGGCATCGCCCCGCGCTGACGGGACTTTTTCGTTTCGCCGCGGGGCGGCGATTCCTACAACTTGGCATGGGATTCGGGGGGATCAGATGAGCGATATCCGCAAGGTGGGTGCATCGTCGAAGAAGCGTCGCAACCGTTCGATCAAGGTCGCGCCGATGACGCGGGCGGTGCGCGCCGCGCTGGCCGCCTCCACCCTGGCGCTGGCGCTGGGCGCCGGCGGCAACGCCCTCGCCGCCGATTGCGGGCCCATCCAGGGCAAGGTCAACGTCCTGCGCTGCGAGAACGCGAGCATCGACACCGCGCC
>CAMLJA010000159.1 GCA_946480065.1 uncultured Thermomonas sp.
GGTGCCGCGGCCGCTGTCGGCGCGGACGATCCCCGCGATGGCCTTCAGGTTGACGATGGTGGCGCGGTGGATCTGCTTGAAGGTGTTCGGGTCCAGCCGCGGCAGCAGCTCGCGCAGCGAACTGCGCAGCAGCGCCTCGCCGTCGGCGGTGACCACGGTGGTGTACTTGTGGTCGGCCTGGAAATAGACCACGTCGTCCACCAGCACCAGCCGGGTCTCGCGGCCGGCGCTGGCGGTCAGCCAGGTCAGCGGCTCCGGCGCGCCGGCCTGCCGCGGCAGCGTGCCCAGGCGGTCCAGCAGCGCGCCCAGCGCGGCGGCGTCGGGCAGGTCCCCGCGCGCCTGCAGGCGGGCCACGGTGGCGGCCAGCCGCTCCGGCTTGACCGGCTTGAGCAGGTAGTCGATGGCGCCGCGCTCGAAGGCGTCGACGGCGTACTGGTCGTAGGCGGTGACGAACACGATGCGGGTGCGCGGGCTGGCCTCGGCGGCCACCGCGGCCACCTCCAGCCCGGTCAGGCCGGGCATGCGGATGTCGAGGAAGGCGACGTCGGGCTGGTGCTCGGCCAGCGCCTCCACCGCGCTGGCGCCGTCCTCGCATTCGGCCACCACCTGCAGGCCCGGCCAGGCCTGCCTGAGTTCGGCCACCAGCGAATGCCGCAGGATCGCCTCGTCCTCGGCCACGATGCAGGTGCGCGGCTCAGCCATGGACCACGCTCCTGGCCGGGGCGGCCGCGGGGACGGTGATGGTGGCCGCCACGCCGGCGGGGAAGTTGGCCACCACGCCGAGGTTGGCCTCGCCGCCGTAGCGCAGCCGCAGCCGCTCGCGCACGTTCTTCAGGCCGATGCCGGTGCCGCTGGTCTTGGTGTTGAAGCCCTCGCCGTCGTCGGCCACGGTCACCGCCACGCCGGCGTCGTCACGGCGCGCGCGGATCCAGACCGTGCCGCCGCCGGTGCGCGGCTCCAGCCCGTGCTTGATCGCGTTCTCCACCAGCGTCTGCAGCATCATCGCCGGCAGCGGGGTGCCGCGCAGCGCCTCGGGCACGTCCACCTGCACGGCCAGGCGGTCGCCCATGCGGATCTTCAGGATCTCCAGGTAGGCCAGCGCGCGCTCCAGTTCGGCGCCGAGGGTGGACATCTCGTCCCCGGCGTTGGGCAGCGAGCGGCGCAGGTACTGGATCAGGTGGCCCAGCATGGCCTCGGCGCGCTCCGGGTCGCTGCGGGTCAGCAGCTGGGCGCTGGCCAGGGTGTTGTAGAGGAAGTGCGGCTCGACCTGGGCGTGCAGCAGGTGCAGCCGGGCCTCGGTGAGTTCCTTCTGGGTGGCGGCGTGCGCCGCGCTGGCGCGCTCGCCGCGGCGCAGCTCGCCCACCCGGCGGGTGATCGCGCGCACGATGGCCTCGGCGTTCTCGTAGTTGGTGCCGTCGTCGACCAGGAACCAGTCGCTCCACGCCGGGTTCTCCGGCTCGCAGATCAGGGTCACGCGGCCGCTCTCGCCGCCGGGCGTCACCGTGGCCAGCAGCTGGTTGCGCGGCAGCCCGAACCACAGCAGCGGGTTCCAGCGCCGCAGCGGATGCTCGCCGTAGGTGCGCGGGCGCGCCACCTTGGCCTTCACCTGCAGGCTGTCGCGCGCGCTCTGCACCTGTTCGATGCCGGGCAGCTCGCGGATCGCCGCGTCCAGCAGGTCGAATGCCTCGCCCGGCTCCAGCGGGATCTCGACCAGCCGCTTCTGGCGGTTGCCGAGCGCGTCGGCGTCGGTCCGCCCGGCGATCAGGCGCACCCGGTGCAGGTGCGAGAACGCCCCGGTCACCACCAGCGCCATCGTCGCCATGCCCGCCAGCACCATCGGGAATTCCCACTGCCCGAGCAGCGGGATGCCCGAATACAGCCCGGCCACCAGCAGCACCGCCAGGCCCCAGGCCGCGGCGATCCGCAGGACGAAGAACAGCTGCTTGAACAGGGACTTGAACATGGGCGGGCCGGGGCGGAAGTTGCGGCGAGGATAGCGAGCCGCGCGGCGGCGGGAACCCGGCGCGCGACGAACCGCGCCGGCGGCCGACGAATCGCCGCGGCGCGGGCGTAGACTCGGCGGCACGGGGGAACCCATGTCCCAGCAGGCGGCGGACAACCCGGCCGTGGCGCTCCCGGAGCCTGCCTGGGACGGGCAGGACGCGCCGGCGCGCCGGGCCACCCTCACCCGGATCCTGGTGCGCATCTCGCGCGAGGCCCTGCAGGGCGCCAGCCTGGACTCGCTGCTGCAGGGCGTGTGCGCCTGCCTGGTGGCGGAACTGCCGCTGGCGATCGCCAGCATCATCCTGCTGGACGAGGCCGGCACCCGCTTCGTCCAGGAGGTCTATGCCGGGGAATGGACCCAGTCCCCGCTGGCCGCCACCGGCGACTGGCCGGTCGGCCGCGGGGCCGCCGGCCGCTGCGCGCGGCTGGGCACGCCGCAGCTGATCGCCGACGTCGACGCCGACCCGGACTACTTCGCCGGCAACGACCACGTGCGCAGCGAGTACCTGGTGCCGATCCGGCATGGGGCGCGCCTGCACGGCGTGCTCAACATCGAAAGCGGCCGCACCGACTTCTTCGACGCCGAGGCCTGCGCGGTGTTCGACGCGGTGGCCGACCTGGTCGCCGGCGCGATCCACTTCGCGCGGCTGGCCGACGAGCTGCGCGAGGCCAACCGCCGGCTGGAGCAACTCTCGATGCAGGACGGCCTGACCGGGATCGCCAACCGCCGCCGCTTCGACCAGCAACTGGCGCTGGCGTGGCGGCGCATGGCCGAGGCGGGCGCGCCGCTGGCGCTGCTGATGGTCGACGCCGACGCGTTCAAGCCGCTCAACGACGCCAGCGGCCACCTGCACGGGGACGAATGCCTGCGCGAGCTGGCCCGCGCCTGCGAACGGATGACCGCGCCCGGAACCGAGGTGGTGGCGCGCTTCGGCGGCGAGGAGCTGGTGCTGCTGGTGGCCGACTGCGACCTGCCGGCCGCCACCGCCCTGGCCGAGCGCCTGCGCGCCGAGGTGGAGGCCCTGGCGATCCCGCACCCGGCCTCGCCGGTGGCCCCGCACGTCACTGTGAGCATCGGGGTGGCGGTGGCCCGGCCCGGCCCTGGCCTGCTGCCCGAGCAGCTGATCGCCGCCGCCGACGGGGCCATGTACACGGCCAAGCTGCGCGGCCGCAACCGGGTCTGCGCGGCCGCGCCGCTGCCGCCCGGCGCGGCATGACCTCCGGCCCGCGCGCGGTGGCGCGGTTGCCGCATGATGCGCGCAAATCCGTCGGGAGACCGGTCATGCGCCGCCTGCTACTCTGCCTCGCCCTTGCGTCCCTGGCCGGCTGCGCCGGCGTCAGCGTCAGCCCGTCGCCCGCCGTCGCCCGCGTGCTGGCGGATCCCGCCCGCAGCCCCGCCGACCGCGAGCGCGACCTCCGCGACAAGCCGGCCGAGGTTCTGGCCCTGGCCAGGTTCAAGCGCGGCGACACCGTGGCCGACCTGCTGGCCGGCGGCGGCTACTACAGCGAGATCCTGTCCGGCATCGTCGGCCCTTCCGGCAAGGTGCTGCTGGTCAACAACACCGGCTACGAGGCGTTCGGCAAGAAGGGACTGGCGGAGCGCCTTGCAGGCAACCGCCTGCCCAACGTCACTCACCTCGTCGGCCCCAGCGACGCGCTGGGCATGGGCGCGAACGTGCTGGACGGCGCGGTCATCGTGATGTCCTACCACGACCTGTACTGGGTGGACGAAAAGGAAGGCTGGCCGAAGGTCGACGCCGGCCGCTTCCTCGACCAGGTGGTGCGCGCGCTCAAGCCCGGCGGCGTGCTGCTGGTGGTCGACCACAGCGCGAAGTCCGGCACCGGCAGCGCGGATGCCCAGGCGCTGCACCGCATCGACGAGCAGTTCGCCATCGCCGACTTCCGCAGTCACGGGCTGGAGTGGGAAGCGGCGATCCCGGTGCTGCGCAACCCCGACGACGACCGCGGCAGGAACGTGTTCGACCCGGCGATCCGCGGCAGGACCGACCGCTTCGTGCACCTCTACCGCAAGCCCTGAGGCTCAGCGCCGTGCCGCCGGCGCGTCCGCGCGCACCCGCAGGTAGCGGGCGAAGCGCGGCGTGCCCTTGGCGGTCAGGCCGTTGTAGCGGTAGGTCACCAGCGTCCCGGGGCGCGGCGGGTGCCGGCGGTCGGCGTCGGACAGGCCGCTGCCCAGCGCGAAGCGGCGGCCGCGGGCGTCTTCCACCACCAGCGCGCCCACCAGCCCGGCGTACTTGCCTTGCCCGGGGCGGTAGCCGACCACGCGCGCTTCGGCATCGGCTACCGGCTTGTACTTCAGCAGGCCGTCGCTGCGCCCGCCGACGTAGCGGGCGTCCGCGCGATGCAGCACCAGGCCTTCGCCGCCGCCGGCCACCACCGCGCGCAGCCACGCGTCCACCGCGGCGCGGGTGTCCAGCCGGCGCTGGGCGATGGCGCGCAGGTGCGCGGCGTCGGCCGCCGCCACCAGCGCCCGCAGCCGCGCCGCGCGCTGCCCGAAGGCACCGGCATCGGCGGGCAGGTCGAAGGCCATGAAGCGCGCCGGCCGCCAGGCGGCGGGGTCCGGGCGCAGCGCCCGCACCAGGTTGCTGGCCTGCTGGAAGCGGCCGCGGCCGAGCCAGAGTTCGCCGTCCATCGGCACGGCCGGCCAGCCGGCGGTGAACCACGCCGGCGCGTCGATCGGATCGCCGTTGCGGGTCAGCAGCCGGCGGCCGTCCCAGCGGGCGCGGACGCCGTCGAGCTTTTCGCTGACCAGGTAGCGGGCCACGTCGACCTGCCCGTGCAGGGCGGTGGCCAGCATCGGCGCCGGGGTGGCGGCCCAGCCGGGCGCGGGCGCCAGGCAGGCGGCCGGCAGCAGCAGGGCGAGCAGGGCGGTGCGCAGGTCCATGGCGGGCTCCGAGGGGACGGAGCGCCAGCCTCGCGCGTGGCCGGCCCCGCGCCCATCGGGCGCAGCCGCGCCGACGCGTCGGAGTATTCCGGCTCAGCCGGCGCCGACGCGGCTCCGCACCGCCTGCATGTCGCGCACCGGGCGCACCTCGATGCTGCCGAAGCGCGCCCACGGGAACTCCCGGGCGATGGCCATCGCCGCGTCCATCGAGTCGGCCTCGATCAGGTTGAAGCCGGCCAGGAATTCGCGCGTTTCGGCGAACGGGCCGTCGGTCACCCGCGCCAGCCCGTCGCGCACGCGCAGGGT
>CAMLJA010000160.1 GCA_946480065.1 uncultured Thermomonas sp.
CGGCCGATGCTGGCCAAGGTCGGCGCGAAATACGGCGCCTCGGTGAAGGTGGTGGAAGTGCCGCCGGGCCCGCCGGTGCTCTCGCCACTGGTGGCCGAGGTGTACGGGCCCGACTACGCCGGCCAGCGCAAGGTCGCGCTGGCGCTGGCGAAGGAGCGGTTCGCCGCCACCGAGGGCATCGTCGACGTCGACACCAGCGTGGAGGCGGACTCCCCGCGCGAGCGGATCCTGGTGGACCGCGAGCGCGCCGCGCGCCTCGGCGTGCCGCAGTCGGCCATCGCCGATGCCATCGCCATGGGCGTGTCCGGGCTGGACGCGACCTACGTGCACGACGGTGCTTCGAAGTATCCGCGCCCGGTGCGCCTGCGCCTGCCGGCGCAGGACCAGGCCGCGCTGGCCTCGCTGCTGGCGCTCAAGGTGCGCGGCGCGCAGGGCCAGCTGGTGCCCCTGTCCGAGCTGGTGCGCGTGGAGAAGGCCACGTGGGACGGTGCCATCCACCACAAGGACGGCCTGCCCGTGGTCTACGTGACCGCGGACGAAGCCGGGAAGCTCGACAGTCCGCTGTACGGCATGTTCGGCATCGTCGGCCAGCTCGGCGACCACAAGGTCGCCGGGCAGGCGCTGGCGCAGACCTTCATCACCCAGCCGGCCGATACCAGCGGCTATGCGGTGAAGTGGGACGGCGAATGGCAGATCACCTACGAGACCTTCCGCGACATGGGCATCGCCTACGCCGCCGGCATGGTGCTGATCTACCTGCTGGTGGTGGCGCAGTTCCGCAGCTACCTGGTGCCGCTGGTGATCATGGCGCCGATCCCGCTGACCGTGATCGGGGTGATGCCCGGCCACGCCCTGCTGGGCAAGCAGTTCACCGCCACCAGCATGATCGGCATGATCGCGCTGGCCGGCATCATCGTCCGCAACTCGATCCTGCTGGTGGACTTCATCAACCAGGAAACCGAGCGCGGCGTGCCGCTGGTGGACGCGGTAATCGACGCCTGCGCGGTGCGCGCCAAGCCCATCGTGCTGACCGGGGTGGCGGCGATGCTGGGCGCGTTCTTCATTCTGGACGATCCGATCTTCAACGGCCTGGCGATCTCGCTGGTCTTCGGCATCCTCGTCAGCACCATCCTCACGCTGGTGGTGATTCCCTTGCTGTACTACGTGCTGCGGCGGCGTACGCTGGACGCTGCCACGGCTGCATGAACCGATGACCGGAGGAATGGAATGAGCGAAGACGACGGCATCCGCCTGCTGCTGGAGCAGGAAGGCCCCTACGCCTTCCGGATCAGCTTCGAGGGCACCGGGCTGGACGCGCTGCACACTGACGAGGGCGCGCCGCTGGGCGGCGATGCCGGCCCCAACCCGTCCCACCTGCTGCTGGCGGGGGTGGCCAACTGCCTGTCGTCCAGCCTCCTGTTCGCGCTGCGCAAGTTCAGGAACGCCCCGGGCCCGATCCGCACCGAGATCGTCGCCCACAAGGCGCGCAACGATGCCGGACGCTGGCGCATCCCGCGCGCCGAGGTGGCGATCCGGCTGTCGGATGCCGCCGCCGGGCTGGAGCACTTCGACCGCGTGCTGGCCCAGTTCGAGGACTTCTGCATCGTCACCCAGAGCGTGCGCGAAGGCATGCAGGTGGGCGTGCGCATCATCGACGCCGACGGCACCGAGTACGTGCCCGGGGGCGCGGGCGGCACCGCGTGAGCGCGCCGTCCACCGTCGTCGCCTGCCCGGCCTGCAACGGCCTGAACCGGGTGCCGGATGCGCGGCTGGCCGAGGCGCCGAAGTGCGGCAAGTGCGGCGCGGCGCTGTTCGCCGGCCACCCGCTGGCGCTGGACGGTGCCGGCTTCCATGCCCACGTCGAGCGCGCCGGGCTGCCGGTGCTGGTGGACTTCTGGGCGCCGTGGTGCGGCCCGTGCCGGATGATGGCGCCGCAGTTCGAGGCCGCCGCCGCGCAGCTGGAGCCGGCGGTGCGGCTGGCCAAGGTGGACACCGAGGCGCAGCCCGCGCTGGGCAGCCGCTTCGGCATCCGCAGCATCCCCACGCTGGCGCTGTTCCGCGAGGGCCGAGAGCTGGCGCGCCAGGCCGGCGCGATGGGCGCAGCCGACATCGTGCGCTGGACCCGCCAGCATCTTCCGTCGAGGTGAGCTGCATGCAACTCCGCCTGCTTCCGATCGTCGCCTCCTGTGTCCTTGGCCTGCTCGGCTGCCATGCGCATCGCGATGTCCCCGCGCCGGTCGCGGTGGTCACGCCCGCCACCGTCGAGCTGCACACGCCACGCGCAGGGCTGTACACGGCCGGCCAGCCGGCGGCCTCGGATTGGGCGGCGATCGCCGCGCGCGGCATCGGTACCGTGGTCAACCTGCGCACCCCGGGCGAGATGGACGGCCGCGACGAAGCGGCGGAGGTGCGCGCCGCGGGCATGCGCTATGTGGCCATCCCGGTCGCGGGTGCGGAGGGCGTGAACGAGGCCAACGCGCGCCGCCTGGGCGAGGTGCTGCGCGCGGTTGAGGGGCCGGTGCTGGTGCACTGCGCCAGCGGCAACCGCGCCGGCGGCCTGCTGGCGCTGATGGCGGCGCGCGACGAGGGACTGCCGGCCGAACAGGCGCTGGCGCTGGGCCGCGCCGCCGGCATGACCAGCACCGAAGCCCGCGTGCGGGCCGCGCTGGACGCGCCGTGCGTTTCCCCGGCGGCCGGCGCGCGCTGCCCCTGAGGGCCGCTCAGCCCAGCGTTTCGTTCAGCAGCTGCGCCAGCCGCCAGGCGGCCTGGCGGATGCGCTGCTCCGCCAGCGGCCGCTGCGCGTCCAGGTAGGCGTCGTCCATCGCGTGCTGCGGCGGGTAGAGGGCGCGCAGCCCGATCAGCCGGCACGATTCCCCGGCCCAGGCCAGCGGCAGGAAGTCCACCCGCGACGGCGCCGGGTACGGCGGCCACGGCAGCGCGTCCAGCTGGTCGGAATAGGCCTGCAGGCCCAGCCCGTGGTCGGCCAGGATGTAGAAGTCCCAGATCGAGTGCAGGTTGGTGCCCATCACGCCGTCCACGTAGTTCTTGCGGGCGTACGCCTCGGGCTCGATGGCCGTGCGCAGGCTGACCTGGAAGCGGTTGCCGCCGGCGTCGTCGCGGTCGCCCGCGTGCATCGGCTGGTGCACGTCGCCCACGAAATGGACCAGGAACTTCAGCGCGTCGCGGCGCGCCGCCAGTGGCTGGGCGCGGTCGGCCAGGATCGCGCGCTGTGCCTTGATCGCGCCGACCACGCAGTCGCCGTCGGGGCAGTCGCGCGCCAGGTCGAAGCCGCAGCCGCCGCCGCGGGCGTTGATGTAGTGCCAGCGGGAGGTGGCCTTGAAGCGCTCGGGGTCGGTGTTGCGCAGGTCGTCCGCCCAGGTGGCCACGCCGGCCAGGGTGGGGACCGGCTCACCCGCCAGCAGGCGCTCCACCTCGGCCCGCGCCTGCGGGTCCAGGTGGCGCTGCGCCAGCTCCCCGACCATGCGGTGGCCCAGCGCGCCCCAGGCCCAGGCGGGACCCGCCAGCAGCAGGGTGGCAAGGGCGGCGAGCAGGAACACGGGCAGTCGGCGCATGGCGGCAGCAGCGGGGGAAGGGAGCCGCTAAAATAGCGGACTTTCCCGCCCTCCGTCTGACAGGAATCCGCAATGGCGATCAAGGTTGGCATCAACGGTTTCGGCCGCATCGGGCGCTGCGTGTTCCGCGCGGCGGTGCAGAACTTCGGCGACGACATCGAGATCGTCGGCATCAACGACCTGCTGGAGCCGGACTACCTGGCCTACATGCTGCGCTACGACTCCGTGCACGGCCGCTTCCAGGGCGAGGTGAAGGTCGAGGACGGCCACCTGGTCGTGAACGGCAGGACCATCCGCCTGACCGCGGAGAAGGACCCCGCCAACCTGAAGTGGGACGCCATCGGCGCCGACGTGGTGATCGAGTCCACCGGCATCTTCCTGACCAAGGAGGGCGCGCAGAAGCACCTCGACGCCGGCGCGCGGAAGGTGATCATGTCGGCGCCGTCCAAGGACGACACCCCGATGTTCGTCCACGGCGTGAACTGCAAGACCTACGCCGGCCAGGCGATCATCAGCAACGCCAGCTGCACCACCAACTGCCTGGCCCCGCTGGCCAAGGTGCTGGACGACAAGTGGGGCATCAAGCGCGGCCTGATGACCACCGTGCACGCCGCCACGGCGACCCAGAAGACCGTCGACGGCCCGTCCAACAAGGACTGGCGCGGCGGCCGCGGCATCCTCGAGAACATCATCCCGTCGTCCACCGGCGCGGCCAAGGCGGTGGGCGTGGTGCTGCCCCAGCTCCAGGGCAAGCTGACCGGCATGAGCTTCCGCGTGCCGACCTCCGACGTGTCGGTGGTGGACCTGACCGTGGAGCTGCAGAAGCCGGCCACCTACGCCGAGATCTGCGCGGAGATGAAGGCGCAGAGCGAAGGCGCGATGAAGGGCATCCTGGGCTATACCGAGGACAAGGTGGTGGCCACCGACTTCCGCGGCGACGCCCGCACCAGCATCTTCGACGCCGAGGCCGGCATCGCGCTGGACGACACCTTCGTCAAGCTGGTGAGCTGGTACGACAACGAGTGGGGCTATTCCAACAAGTGCCTGGAAATGGTCAAGGTGGTCGCCGCGAAGTAAGCGCGGCCCGCCGCTCCGCCCATGCCGAAGCCCCGCCGCGCGCGGGGCTTCGCGCTGGCGGGGGGCAGGGTACGATGCGCGGGTGAGCGGAGCCGACGCCAGCGGGGCGGGATGGAGCCTGCGCCAACGCCTGAAATGGGGCCTGGTCGCGGCGGCGCTGCTGCCTGCGCTGCTGTTCGGCGCCGCGCTGCTGTGGAACCAGTGGCGGGGCGAACGCGACAGCCTGATGCTGCGCCTGGACGCGAACGCGCGGCTGGCGGCCGGGGCGATCGACGACGTACTCGATGCCCAGCTGGCGGGCGTGCAACTGCTGGCATCGCAGCACGGCCAGGCCCTGGCGGCCGCGCCGCCGGACCTGCGCACCCTGCTGCGCGCCTACCCGGCGCTGCGCTACGCGCTGGCGCACGGCAAGCGCGTCTTCGTGCTCACCGCCAAGACGCTGCAGCAGGACATGGCGATGAAGGTGCTGGCGCTGCTCAACGGCGACGAGGCGTTCCGCTCGCTGCGGTTGCGCGCCAAGGCGAAGAACACGAGCCCGTGGGTGCTCCTGCCCGGGACCG
>CAMLJA010000161.1 GCA_946480065.1 uncultured Thermomonas sp.
AGTTCGTCGCGGATGCGCTGCTTGAGGCGTCCGATCTTGGTGGAGACGTTGGATTCGCCGATGCCGAGGATCTCGGCGATCTCGCGCTGCGGGCGCTCTTCCAGGTAGAGCAGCAGCAGGGCGCGGTCCAGCGGCGGCTGCCGCGCGATGAACGCCTGCAGCAGGCGCACGTGCTGCTCGCGCTCGGGGTCGCCGGCGGCGGGATCGGGCACGTCGTGCAGGCGTTCGTCCAGCGGCACCGCGTCGTGGCGCGCGCGCAGCGACTGGCTGCGGACATGGCTGATCGCCACGTTCAGCGCCACCCGGTACATCCAGGTGGAAAAGCTGCGCGCGGGATCGTAGCGGGGATAGGCCTGCCACAGCCGCGCGGCGATCTCCTGCGCCAGGTCCGCGCGGTCCTCGGGCGCCCGGGCGTAGGTGCCCGCGACCTTGAACACGATGCGGGCGTGCCGCTGCAGCAGCGCGGCGAAATCCGCGCGGCGTTCGTCGACGGTCATGGTGGCGCTGGTGTCCATGGTGTCCCCGGCGCATCCCGTGCGCACTTCGCCTCCATGGTTCGCGGCGGGGGCGGAAACCTCACACCCGGATCAGCCGGCCCCGACCACCCGGATCTCCACCGCGCCCAGCCGGACCCGCTGGCCGGCGCGGATCTTGGCGGTCTTGCGCAGCTCCACGGCGCCGTCCACCCGCACGGCGCCGCTGGCCACCAGCTGCTTGCCGGCGCCCCCCGAATCGCACAGGCCGGCCAGCTTCAGCAGCTGGTTGAGTTCGATGAAATCGCGGTCGAGTTCGAAGTCGAGGGTCTGCATGTCGGCAGGATACCGTCAGGGCAGCGGCACCCGCGCCCGCTGTCCGTCGCGCTCGACCACCACGCCGTCGCGGCGGATCTCCACCACCTCCAGCCCGCCGCTGCGGTCGCCTTCCTGCATCCGCCGGCCGTCGACGATGACGAAGCGGCGCGCCGGATCTGCATCCCACATGTGCATGCTCAGCCGCACCGGCGGCAGCGCGGTGGCGGCGATGTCGGGGACGGCCGCGGGTTCGGGCGCGATCGCGGCCGGGGCCGGTGCCGGCCGCGGGTCGGGTGGCGGGCCGCTCATCGGACGCGGCCGCGGGCTGGCGGCGGCAGGTGCGACGGGTGGCGACGCGGGGGCGGTGCGCACCGGCGGCGCGGGCTCGACGCCGGCATCAGGGGCGGGCGCGGCGGCACGGACGCGCGGGACCACCGCGGGCGTCGCCGGACCCACGGGCGCCGAGTGTTCCGCCGCCACCTGCGGGTTGGCGGCCGCTGCCGGTGCCGGGCGCCGCGCCTGCCAGGCCAGCGCCAAGACCACCGCCAGTGCGAGCGCCGCCAGTGCCCAGGCCCAGCGCGGAAACGCCGCGGCGCGCGCGGCCGGGAGCGGCGGGAGTTCGGTCGCCATGCCAGGCGCCTGGCCGCGGCGGCGTTCGGCTTCGGACTTGCGCAGGGCTTCCAGGATCAGCGACATGCGGCTTACTCCAGCACCCGCAGCAGGTGCGGCCCGGGCGCGTCGCCGGCCAGCGCCATCTGCGTCAGCGGGCCGGCGATCCCGTCCGCCGGCAGTCCGCGCGCGGCCTGGAAGGTGGCGATCTCCGCGCGCGGCCGCGGCGCCGGCAGCGGGCCGACCCACAGCGCGGCGAATTCGCCGTCCCAGCGCGTCTGCAGCAGCACGCGGTCCAGGTCCACCGCGCGGCCGCCGATCTCCAGCCGCGCGCTGCGCGCGTCGGCGCCCAGCAGCAGCGCCCAGGCGCTGGCGCCGGCGTCCCGCAGGTGCAGCAGCACCGGGCGGTCCAGCGCCAGCAGGGCGTCCAGGCGGGCGCGTCCTTGCACGCAGTGCACGGCCGGATCCGCCGGCGTGCACGGCCCGGCGGGATCCACGGTGATCGCGTCGGCCGGCAGCCGCCACAGTGCCAGCAGCCGCTGCCACGCCGGCACCGGGGCATCGCCGGTCACGCCGATGCGCTGCCCCAGCGCGGCGGCGTCGACGCGCTCCGGCTTCGCGGCGGTCGGCCCCGGTGCGGGCGAGGCCGCGACGGTGGGCGCGACGGCGGCCGCGTTCGCGCCGGCGGGGGAAGCCGCGCCCGGGGCGTCGCGCCGCAGCAGGGCCGCCGCCGCGACCGCCACCAGCGCCAGCCCCGCCGCGGCCGCCGGCCGCGGCCAGCGCGCGCGCGCCGGCGCCGGCGGCAGCACCTCGTCGGCGGCGGCATCCACCAGCCGGGCGTCGATGCCGGCGGCGTCGCGCGCGTAGCCCGCCAGCAGCGCGCGTTCGGCGACCACGTTGAGCAGCCGCGGGATGCCACCGGCGCGGGCGTGCAGGCGCCGCAGCGCGCGCGCGTCGAACGGGAAGCGCTCGCCGCCGGCCACCCGCCAGCGGTGGCGCAGGTAGGCCTCGGTGCCGGCCGCGTCCAGCGGGGTCAGGTGGAAGCGGGCGGTGATGCGCTGGGCCAGCTGGCGCAGCTCCGGGCGCGCCAGCAGGGTGCGCAGCTCGGGCTGGCCGAGCAGCAGCACCTGCAGCAGCTTCTGGGTGTCGGTCTCCAGGTTGGTGAGCAGCCGCACCTGCTCGAGCGCGTCGGCCGGCAGGTTCTGCGCCTCGTCGATCAGCAGCACCACCCGCAGGCCCTGCGCGTAGGCGTCCAGCAGGTAGGCGTTGAGCGCGTCCACCAGGGCCTTGGGCGAGCCGCGGCGGCCTTCGATGTCGACGTGCAGTTCCTCGCACACCGTCTCCAGCAGTTCGGTGGCGTCCTGCCGCGGGTTCAGCACCAGCGCCACCCGCGCGTGCGCGGGCAGCTGCTCCAGCAGCAGCCGGCTCAGCGTGGTCTTGCCGGTGCCCACCTCGCCGGTGAGCTGCACGAAGCCGCCGCCGCCGCCCTGGTCGATGCCGAACAGCAGGTGCGCCAGCGCGTCGCGGTGGCCCTCGCCCAGGTGGACGAAGCGCGGGTCCGGGGTGATCGAGAACGGCGCTTCGCGCAGGCCGTAGTAGCCGAGGTACATGCGGCTAGCCTGCCACGCACTCGGCGCGGGCGCACGGCTCAGTCATGGCCGGCCACCTGCCGCGATTCGCTGACGCCCAGCAGCTCGGCGTGCGCGGCCGGCTCGCCGCCGCGGCGCCCGGCCAGCAGCCCCTGCGCGAACACCACGCCCAGGATGATGGCCACCCCCAGGTAGAAGCGCGCGCTGAGCTCCTGCTGCTCGCCGAAGATCAGCGCCGCCAGCACGATGGCGTAGACCGGTTCCAGGTTGACCGAAAGCTGCGCGGTGAACGCCGACAGGTGGCGCAGTGCCACCAGGCACAGCGCGAACGGGAACAGCGTGCAGGCCAGCGACAGCAGCAGCAGCCACAGCGCGTCCTGGCCCGACGGCGGCACCAGCAGCGGGCCGGCGAAGGCGGGTACCAGCAGCGGCATCAGCGGCGCCAGCACGGTCAGGGTGGCGGTGCCGGCGCCCAACTCCAGCGCGGTCACGGTGAGCGGATCGCCGCCGTCGACCATGCGCTTGTTGAGGGTGCCGAACAGCGCCACGAACAGCGCCGACGCCACCCCCGCCAGGATCCCCGCGTGCATGCCGTCGGGCACCCCGCCGACCACCAGCCAGATCCCCGGCAGCGAGGCCAGGCCCAGCGCCAGGTCGCGCGGCTGGAACCGCTGGCGGGTGAGCAGCGGCTCCACCAGCGCCGTCATCGGGGTGGCGAAGGCGATGCAGGTGGCCGCCACCGACGCGTTCGCCAGCTTGATCGCGCCGTAGAAGGTCAGCCAGTGCAGCGCCACCAGCGCGCCGATCCCGGCGTAGGCCCAGCGGGTGCGCGCCGGCATCGCCGCCAGCCCGCGCCAGACCCGCGGCAGCAGCGCCAGCGCCGCCACCACGATCAGCATCCGCCACCACACCAGCGGCAGCGCCGGCAGGCTGATCAGCTTGCCGAGGATGGCGGTGAAGCCCCACAGCAGCACGCACAGGTGGATCTGCCAGAGCGCGCGGGTGGTCTCGGGGGTTCGCATCCGCGCATTCTGCCGGCAAACCGGCCCCGCTCAGCGCGCCAGCCGCTCGATCAGCGCCATCGCGGCGGCGGGGTTGCGCTCCTTGGCGGCGCTGATGAAGAACACGAAGACGTCGCGCGGCGCGGCCGCGGGCGCGTCCCCCGCGATCCGCGGCAGGTCGCCGGGCTCGCCGCCGGCGGCCCAGGCCCGCGCGCGCGCCGCCCAGGCCTCCAGCTCCGCGGCCGTGTAGCCGGTGGCCACCGCGGCGCGGGTGCGCATCAGCCGGGCGTAGACGAAGTCGGCGGTGACGTCGGCGAAGGAGGGGTGTTCCGGCGAATCGGTGTACACCGTGGCGAACCCGTGGCGGCGGGCCAGCGCGATGAACCCGGCATCGACGAACGCCGCATCGCGCACGTCCAGCACGTGGCGCAGCCGGACGCCGCCGGCCTCGGACGGCAGCAGCGCGCAGAAAGCCTCGAAGTCGTCTCGCGCCGGCGCGGTGCCGGCGTCGAACTGCCACACCAGCGGGCCCAGCTTGGGCCCCAGCGCGGCGATGCCGCCCACGAAGTCCTCCACCTGGCGGCCGGTCTTCGCCAGCGCCCGGGACTGCATGATCCGCCGCGGCGCCTTGGCCGAGAACACGAACCCCTCCGGCGTCTCGTCGCGCCAGCGGGCGTAGGTGGCCGGCTGCTGGGTGCCGTAGTAGGTGCCGTTGATCTCGATCGCGCTGACGCGGCGGCTGGCGTATTCCAGCTCGCGGCGCTGCACCAGGCCCTTCGGGTAGAAGTTGTCGCGCCAGGGCGCGTAGGTCCAGCCGCCGATGCCGACGCGGATGCGGTCGATCGCGGGCACGCCGGCGGCGAACAGGTCCATCGCCGCAGGATAGCCGGGCGTGACCGATGGCGCATCGCCCCGGCGGCGCGGCGGCGGCATACTCGGCGCTTCATCTGGACGAGACGGGGTGGTTCATGCGGTATCGCACGCTGGCGGTGGCACTGGCGCTGACCCTGGCCGCTTCGGCGCCGCTGCAGGCGCAGGACGCGGCCGCGCAGGCGCCGGTCGCGGCGAACCGCGCTGCCGCCGCGCTGCCGGACGCGGCGCGCCTGGCGGAATTCGACGCCTTCGTGGCCGACGTGCAGAGGCGCTTCGACGTGCCCGGCGTGGCGGTGGCCATCGTCAGGGACGGCCGGGTGGT
>CAMLJA010000162.1 GCA_946480065.1 uncultured Thermomonas sp.
GCACCTGGTCCACCAGCGCGCGCATCTGCGCGGCCAGCTCGTCCCGCAGCACGCCGCGGGCGACCGCGTGCCAGCGGCCCTCCACCTTGAGGCCCTCGATCTGCGCGCGCAGCCACGGTTCGCGCAGCGCGTCGCCCAGGCGGAAGTAGACCTTGGCCACCTCGACCGGCCGCAACCGGCGCTCGCGCGCCAGTTCGATGATGTCCGGGCTGGCCTCCAGGTAGGGCAGCGCGGCCAGCTGGTCGGCCAGCGCGGCCGGCATGCCCTTGGCGCGCCAGTCCTTGCGGCTGGCCTCGTACGCGGGGCGCTGGGCGTCGGGCAGGATGCCCTCGCCGGCGCGGATGTCGCCGAACCCGTCGTGGTAGCGCGCCACCGCGGTGGCGATGTCGGGGATCGCGCCCGGCCGCGACAGCAGCCAGCGGGTGAAGCCGCGCTGCAGCTCCCAGATCACCTGCAGCGCGTCGATCTGGGCGGCCTCGGCCACCTTGCCGTCCAGCGCGTCGATCTGCGCCCACAGGTCGCGGGCGTCCAGCGTCTCGCGGGTGATGGTGAAGGCCTTGGCGACCTCGCCCGGGCTGCGGCCGCTGTCCTCCTGCATGCGCAGCAGGAAGGTGGCGCCCATGCGGTTGATGGTGGAGTTGGTGACCGCGGTGGCGATGATCTCCCGCTTCAGGCGGTGCTGCTGCATGCCCTTGGCGTACTTCTTCTGCAGCGGCGCCGGGAAGTAGCGCTCCAGTTCCTTGGACAGGTACGGGTCCTCCGGCACGTCGGAGTCCAGCAGCTGCTGGTAGGCCACCAGCTTGGCGTAGGACAGCAGCACCGAAAGCTCCGGCCGGGTCAGGCCCTGCCCGCGCGCGCGTCGCTCGGCGATTTCGGCGTCGCCCGGCAGGAACTCGATCTGGCGGTCCAGCAACCCCTGCGCCTCCAGCGTGCGGATGAAGTGCTGCTTGGAGCCGAGCCGCGCCAGGCTCATCCGCTCCATCAGGCTGAGCGCCTGGTTCTGGCGGTAGTTGTCGTTCAGCACCAGCTCCGCCACCTCGTCGGTCATCGACGCCAGCAGCGCGTTGCGGTCGGCCAGCTTGAGCTTCTTCCGCCGCACCTCGGCATTGAGCAGGATCTTGATGTTCACCTCGTGGTCGGAGGTGTCCACGCCCGCCGAGTTGTCGATGAAGTCGGTGTTGAGCAGCACCCCGTGCAGCGCGGCCTCGATGCGGCCGCGCTGGGTCATGCCCAGGTTGCCGCCCTCGCCCACCACCCGGCAGCGCAGCTGGTTGCCGTCCACGCGCAGGCCGTTGTTGGCGCGGTCGCCGACGTCGGCGTTGGACTCGGCGCTGCCCTTGACGTAGGTGCCGATGCCGCCGTTCCAGAGCAGGTCCACCGGCGCCCGCAGGATCGCGTTCATCAGCTCGTTGGGGCTCATCGAGGCGGCGTCGGACTCGATCCCCAGCGCATCCCTGGCCTCCGGCGAGAGCGGGATCGACTTGGCGCTGCGCGGCCATACGCCGCCGCCCCTGCCGATCAGCGCCTTGTCGTAGTCCTCCCAGCTGGAGCGCGGCAGCTTGAACAGGCGCGCGCGCTCCTTGAACGAGGCCGCCGCGTCCGGCGCCGGGTCGATGAAGATGTGGCGGTGGTCGAAGGCCGCGACCAGGCGGATGTGCTTCGACAGCAGCATGCCGTTGCCGAACACGTCGCCCGACATGTCGCCGATGCCGACCACGGTGAAGTCCTGCTTCTGGCAGTCGCGGCCCAGCGCGCGGAAGTGGCGCTTGACCGACTCCCAGGCGCCGCGCGCGGTGATGCCCATGCCCTTGTGGTCGTAGCCCACCGAGCCGCCGGAGGCGAACGCGTCGTCCAGCCAGAAGCCGTGCGCCTGGGCGATGCCGTTGGCGATGTCGGAGAAGGTGGCGGTGCCCTTGTCGGCCGCCACCACCAGGTACGGGTCGTCGCCGTCGTGGCGCACCACCCCGGCCGGCGGCAGCACCTGGCCGTCGGTCGACAGGTTGTCGGTGATGTCCAGCAGGCCGTTGATGAAGCGCTTGTAGCAGGCCACGCCCTCGGCGAACCAGGCGTCGCGGTCCTGCGCCGGGTCCGGCGACTGCTTGCAGATGAAGCCGCCCTTGCTTCCCACCGGCACGATCACGGTGTTCTTCACCATCTGCGCCTTGACCAGGCCCAGCACTTCGGTGCGGAAGTCCTCGCGGCGGTCGGACCATCGCAGGCCGCCGCGCGCGACCGGCCCGAAGCGCAGGTGGATGCCCTCCACCCGCGGCCCGCAGACCCAGATCTCGCGGTACGGGCGCGGTTTCGGCAGGTCCGGCACGCGCGAGGAATCGAGCTTGTAGCTCACGTAGTCGGCCGGGCCGCCGTCCTTGCGCAGGCCGTCGCGGTAGTCCACGTAGTAGCTGGTGCGCAGGGTGGCGTCGATCACGCCGATGAAGCTGCGCAGGATGCGGTCCTCGTCGAGGCTGGAGACGCGGTCCATCAGGCCCAGCAGGGCGGCGCGGGTGGCCTCCTCCTGGCGCTCGCGGCTGCCGCTGCGCGCCTCCACCACCTGGCGCAGGACCGCGACCGCGGTGGCGTCGCCGGCGGCCAGCGCGTCCAGCTGGCCCTGGAAATCGCGCGCGCCGCTGGCGATCTCGTCCTTGCTCTCGCCGCCGGTGCGCGGGTCGAAGCGCGCCTCGAACAGCTCCACCAGCAGCCGCGCCAGCAACGGGTAGCGCGCCAGGGTGGCCTCCATGTAGGCCTGCGAGAAGGTGACGCCGACCTGCAGCAGGTACTTGCAGTAGGCGCGCAGCATGGCGACCTGGCGCCAGGACAGCCCGGCGCCGAGCACCAGCCGGTTGAAGCCGTCGTTCTCGGCCTCGCCGCGCCAGATGCGGGCGAACGCCTCCTCGAAGTTCTCGTCGATCGCGTCCACGTCGAAGCCGGCGGGCAGCAGCGGCTCGACCTCGAAGTCCTGGATGTAGGCCACGCCGTCGCCGGCGTCGACCTGGTAGGGGTGCTCGGTGATCACCCGCAACCCCATGTTCTCCATCATCGGCAGCGCGTCGGACAGCGGGATGTCGCTGCGCTGGCGGTAGAGCTTGAAGCGCAGCGCGCCGTCGCGGCGGCGGTACAGCGACAGCCGCAGGTCCTCGGGACCGGCCAGCGACGACAGGTGGTGGACGTCGGTGGCGGCCACCTCGGGGCTGACGTCCTCGATGTAGCCGGCCGGCAGCGCGCGGCCGTAGCGCTCCAGCAGCTTGAGCCCGGCCTCCTCGCCGTGCCGGGCCACCAGCTGCTCGCGCAGCTAGTCGCGCCAGTCGCGCACGATCAGCGCCAGCTGCGCCTCCAGCTCCGGCAACTCGAACTCGGCCACCGCCTCGCCCTGCTGCGGGCGCACGATCATGTGCAGCTGCGCCAGCGGCGACTCGCCGATCTGCACGGTGGTGTCCACCTGGGCGCCGCCCAGCGCTTCGCGCAGCATCGCCTCGATGCGGTGCCGGACCTGGGTGCTCATGCGGTCGCGCGGGATGTAGACCAGCGCCGAGAAATAGCGGCCGTAGCGGTCGCGGCGCACGAACAGCCGGCTGCGCACCCGCTCCTGCAGGCCCAGGATGCCCATCGCCGTGCGGTAGAGCTCGTCCTCGCTGGACTGGAACAGCTCGTCGCGCGGCAGCGTCTCCAGGATGTGCCGCAGGGCCTTGCCGCTGTGGCTGCTCGGGTCCAGCCCGGAGGTGCGCATCACGTGCTCGTGGCGCTGGCGCACCAGCGGGATGTCCCACGGACGGCGGTTGTAGGCGCTGGAGGTGTACAGGCCGAGGAAGCGCTGCTCGGACACCGGCGCGCCCTTGGCGTCGAAGCCCAGCACGCCGATGTAGTCCATGTAGCCGGGGCGGTGGACGGTGGCGCGGGCGTTGGTCTTGGTCAGGATCAGCGCGTCCACCGCGCCGCTCTGCGGCATCGCGTGCGCGGCCAGCGACTTCAGCAACCGGGGCTTGCCGGCGTCCTTGTCGCGCAGCAGGCCCAGGCCGCTGCCCTCGTCGGCCACCAGCGCGTCGTCCTTGCCCTTGCGCACCACCTTGTACTCGCGGTAGCCGAGGAAGGTGAAGTGGTCGTTGGCGGCCCAGCGCAGGAATTCCTGCGCCTCGCGCCGGCCTTCCTCCGGCAGCGGCAGCCGGCGCTTGCCGAGGTCGTCGGCCACCGCCAGCATCTTGTCGTGCATCGGCTGCCAGTCCGCCACGATCGCGCGCACGTCCTCCAGCACGGTGACGATGGCGGCCTTCACCGCCGGCATCGCCGCGTGCGACTGGCGGTCGATCTCCAGGTGCATCAGCGACTCCGCCTCGCCCTCGCCGATCGCGGCCAGGCGGCCTGCCTTGTCGCGCGCCATGCGGATCACCGGGTGGCCGAGCACGTGCACCGCGATGCCCTGCTCGGCCAGCGCCATGATCACCGAGTCCACCAGGAACGGCATGTCGTCGTTGGCGACCTGCACCACCGTGTGCGGCGACTCCCAGCCATGGACGGCCAGCGACGGGTTGAACAGCCGCACGCTGGCGGTGCCGCGCTTGCGCTGGCGGGCGAACTCCAGCATGTCGGCGGCCAGCGCCGCCCAGCCGTCGGCGCCATGCTGGGCGTATTCGTCGGCGTCCATCCGCCGGTAGAAGGCGGTGGCGAAGGCCTGCGCCTCGGCCAGCCGGGCCTTGGGCACGCGCTTGGCCAGCGCGGCGAGCACCGGTTTGGTGGGGGCGGAATCGCGGTCCTGGGTGTCGGGTTTCATCGCTCGGATGCCTTGGATGGACGCCGGCCGCGCATGCGCGACCCGTCGTCGAAGCGGGGAATCGGGGGTGGGGTTCAGCGCAGCCCGGTTTCGTTGCGGGCGATGACCATGCGCTGGATCTCGCTGGTGCCCTCGTAGATCTCGGTGATCTTGGCGTCGCGGAAATAGCGCTCCAGCGGCATTTCCTTCGAATAGCCCATGCCGCCGTGGATCTGCAGCGCCTGGTGGGTGACGAACATCGCCGCCTCGGAGGCGGTGAGCTTGGCCACCGCGGCCTCGGTGCTGAAGCGCCCGCCGTGCGCCTCGGTCTGCGCCTTGGCCCAGGCCGCGCGCAGGGTCAGCAATTCGGCGGCGTCCAGCCGGCACTTCATGTCCGCGATCTTGGCCTGGATCATCTGGAAGCTGCCGAT
>CAMLJA010000163.1 GCA_946480065.1 uncultured Thermomonas sp.
GGCGCGCCTGGTGGCTGGCGATGCGCAGGGCGTGGCACTTCTTGCCGAGCAGGGCGTTGCCGCCGTAGCCCGAGCCGTAGGACTTGATCGTGAGTTCTTCCGGGAAATGCATGATGAAGCGGCGGTCCGGGTCCAGCTCTCCGGTGGAGTGCAGGCCCTTGACGAAGCTGCCCTCGCGCTCGATCCGCGCCAGCGCGGCGGCGCCCATGCGCGTCATCAGCCGCATGTTGGCGACCACGTACGGGCTGTCGGTGATCTCCACGCCGCAGCGCGACAGCGGCGAATCGATCGGGCCCATGCAGTAGGGGATCACGTACATCGTGCGCCCTTCCATGCAGCCCTCGAACAGCGCGTCCATCTTCGCGTGCGCCTCGGCCGGCTCCATCCAGTGGTTGTTCGGGCCGGCCTCGTCGCGCTCCGGGGTGCAAACGAAGGTGAGGTGCTCCACCCGCGCCACGTCGTCGGGGTGCGAACGGTGCAGCCAGCTGTCGGGGTGGGTGTCCTCGTTGAGCTTGACCAGGGTGCCGTCGGCCTCCATCTGCGCGACCAGCGCCGCGTGCTCGCTGTCGCTGCCGTCGCACCAGTGGATCCGGGCCGGCCGGGTCAGCCGCGCCACGTCCATCACCCACTGGTTCAACGCTTCCAGGTTGCTGCTCATCGACGGTTCCTTGCCATTGCGAAAAGAAGGGGGACTGCGTGAAATCGATTGCAGCGGCGGGCCACGGGAGGCCGTTGCCGCCGCGCGGGGATCAGGTCTGCGGGATCAGGGTGTCCATGACGTGTTCGACGTAGGCCTCGAACTCGTCGTGCTGCAGGCGCGGCTGGTGCAGCTGCAGGCTGAGCTGCAGGAAGCCGACATAGGCGGCGTAGGCCAGCCGGGCGCGGTGCTGGGCGTCGGTGCGGCCCAGCCCGGCCTGGCGGAAGCTGGCGGTGAGGTAGTCCAGGCGCCGCTGCGAGACGCGGCCGATGACCGGGCTGACCGTGGGGTGGTCGAGCGCCTTCAGCAGCTCGCTATAAATAATGTGTGACTTGGCCTCGTGCGCGACCAGCCGGAACAGCGCGCGCAAGCGCTCGCGCGGGTCGGCCACCCGCTCCAGGGACCCGAACACCAGCTCCTGCTCGGCGGTTTCCCAGCGCTCCAGCGCCGCCTGCAGCAGCGCGTCGCGGGACGGGAAATGCCAGTAGAAGCTGCCCTTGGTCACGCCCAGTCGACGCGCCAGCGGCTCTACTGCCACCGAGGCCACGCCCTGCTCGGCGATCTGGTCGAGCGCCTCGCGGGCCCAGTCGTCGGCGCTCAGGCGCCCGCTGCGTGGTGCGGTCTCGGTCATTCCGGCATTCTATCCGTACGCTTGCGGGCCAGGGAGTATGTCGAGCAATTGCTCTTCGCCCGCATTTGACAGCCTCGGCGGAACCCCATACTTTGGCGTATGGTAGGTGCCCCGGCCGCGCCACGCAACGCCGCCGCACCCGACGCATCCGCAGTCCCGGGAGCCTTCTGATGAGCATCGCCCTGCCCTTCCTCGTATTCCTCGCCGCCGGCGCGTTTGCCGCCTACCACCGCCTGCGGCTGGCGGTCTGGGCCGCGCTGACCGCCACCCTGCTGGTGGCTTGCTGGCTGCTGGGCGCCAGCCCGGCCGCGACCCTGGTGGCCGGCGCGCTGGTGGCCCTGATCGCGGTGCCGCTGCTGCTGCCGCAGGTCCGCAAGCCGTTCATCACCACGCCGCTGCTGAAGTTCTACACCCGCCTGCTGCCGCCGCTGTCGGACACCGAGCGCACCGCGCTGGAGTCCGGTACCGTGGGTTTCGAGGGCCAGCTGTTCTCCGGCAAGCCGGACTGGTCGCAGCTGCTGGACTTGCCGAAGCCCGCGCTGACCGCCGAGGAACAGGCGTTCCTGGACGGCCCCTGCGAGGAGCTGTGCCGGATGGTGGACGACTGGGAGATCACCCACGTCCGCGCCGACCTGCCGCCGGAGCTCTGGGACTACATCAAGCGCAACAAGTTCTTCGGCCTGAACATCCCGAAGGAATACGGCGGCCTGGGCTTCTCCGCGCTGATGAACCACAAGGTCATCCAGAAGCTGGCCTCGATCAGCAGCGTGGTCAGCTCCACCGTGGGCGTGCCCAACTCGCTGGGCCCGGCCGAGCTGCTGATGCACTACGGCACCGATGAGCAGAAGCAGCAGTACCTGCCGCGCCTGGCCGACGGCCGCGAAGTGCCCTGCTTCGCGCTGACCGGTCCGTTCGCGGGCTCCGACGCCACCTCGATCCCGGACTACGGCATCGTCTGCATGGGCGACTGGAACGGCGCCCAGGTGCTGGGCATCCGGCTGACCCTCAACAAGCGCTACATCACCCTGGCGCCGGTGGCCTCCCTGATCGGCGTGGCCTTCCGCATGTACGACCCGGACGGCCTGCTGGGCGACAAGCGCGACATCGGCATCAGCCTGGCGCTGGTCCCGCGCGATACCCCGGGGCTGGAGATCGGGCGCCGCCACTTCCCGCTGAACTCGCCGTTCCAGAACGGGCCGATCCACGGCCGGGACGTGTTCGTCCCGCTGTCGCAGCTGATCGGCGGCGAGGACTACGCCGGCCAGGGCTGGCGCATGCTGATGGAATGCCTGTCGATCGGCCGTTCGATCACCCTGCCCTCCACCGCCAGCGGCGGTTCGAAGATGGGCGCGGTGGCGGTGGGCAGCTACGCGCGCATCCGCAAGCAGTTCGGGCTGTCGGTGGGCCGCTTCGAGGGCGTGGAGGAGGCGCTGGCGCGGATCGGCGGCAACGCCTACGCCTGCAGCGCGCTGTCGGAGGCCACCGCCGCGGCGGTGGCGCGCGGCGAGAACCCGGCGGTCCCGTCCACCATCGCCAAGTACCACTGCACCGAAATGGGCCGCAAGGTGTCGATGGACAGCATGGACATCCTGGGCGGCAAGGGCATCATCCTGGGCCCGCGCAACTTCGCCGGGCGCGCCTGGCAGGCCGCGCCGATCGCGATCACGGTGGAGGGCGCCAACATCATGACGCGCTCGCTGATGATCTTCGGCCAGGGCGCCATCCTCTGCCACCCGTGGGTGATGAAGGAAATGAAGGCCGCGCAGCTGGAGGATCCGAAGGCACGCATCGACCAGTTCGACAACGCGCTGTTCGGGCACATCGGCTTCGCCATCAGCAACGCCGTGCGCAGCGCGTGGTTCGGGCTGACCGGCTCGCGGGTGGGCAAGGCGCCGGGCGACGACAACACCCGCCGCTACTTCCGCAAGCTGGACCGCTACTCCGCCGCGCTGGCGGTGATGGCCGACACCTCGATGCTGCTGCTGGGCGGCAAGCTGAAGTTCAAGGAATCCCTGAGCGGCCGCCTGGGCGACGTGCTGAGCCAGCTGTACATCGCCAGCGCCATGCTCAAGCGCCACCACGACCAGGGCGCGCCGGCCGGCGACCAGCCGCTGCTGGCCTACGCCTTCCACGACGCGGTGAACAGGATCGAGACCGCGCTGTCGGGCGCGCTGCGCAACTTCCCGATCCGGCCGGTGGGCTGGCTGCTCTGGCTGGTCGTGTTCCCGCTCGGCCGCCGCGCCCAGGCGCCCAGCGACCGCCTGGGCCACAAGGTGGCCAGCCTGCTGATGACGCCGTGCGACGCGCGCGAGCGCCTGGCCGCCGGCGTGTTCACCACGCCCACCGCCAACAACCCGGCCGGGCGCATCGCCAGCTACCTGCCGAAGGTGGTGATGGCCGAGCCGGTGGAGCGCAAGTTCCTCAAGGCGCTCAAGAACAGCGACATCGAGGCGCTGGAGTTCCCCGCGCAGCTGGACGAGGGCGTCCGCGAGGGCTGGATCACCGCCGAGGAGCGCCGCCAGCTGGAGGACCTGCGCGCAATGACGCTGGACGCGATCACGGTGGACGACTTCGACCCCGCCGAACTGCGCTCGGCCGGCTACGCCGCGCTGCAGGACGCGGCCCCCGGCTCGCGCGCGGCGGCCTGAGGCCAGGCCCGGCCTTCCCGCGCGGAAGGCCGGGGAGGCGACGCGCCATGCGGGTCCTGGACGCCTACCGCCGCCTTGCGCGCTGGCCCGGCGGGCGCTGGCTGTTCGCGCGCCTGGTGTGCTGGAAGGCGCCCTATTTCGCAAGCATCCGCCCGCGCATCCACATGCTGGAGCCGGGCCGCGGCGTGGCCAGCCTGCGCCACCGGCGCGCGGTCACCAACCACCTGGGGACCGTGCACGCCATCGCCCTGTGCAACCTGGCCGAATTCATCGGCGGGCTCACCTGCGACGCCAGCCTGCCGCCCGGCATGCGCTGGATTCCGAAGGGGATGTCGGTGGCGTACCGGAAGAAGGCGGTCGGCACCCTGCGCGCCACCGCCACCGCCGCGTTTGAACCGCATGTCGCGGCCGAGGGCTACGCGCTCCCGGTGGCGGTGGACGTCCTCGACGACGCGGGCGACTGCGTGTTCCGCGCGGACATCGCCATGTGGGTGTCGCCCGCCCCCCGCCCCTGAGCCGCGGGCCGGCGGGCGACCGCCCGCGGCCGCCGCCTGCGTTGGCCTGGAGCAGGGCCGCCCGGCGCGGCACCACGGACCCGGCATGCGCGACAGTGGCAGCCAGCGCGGGGATCGCCCCGCCTGCGTGCACCTCAATATCGGGGTGACCGCCCACCGCGACCTGGTGGAGGCGGAAATCCCGCGCCTGCGCGCCGAGGTGCGCGGCTTCCTGCTGGCCCTGCGCGCCGCCTTCCCCGACTTGCCGCTGCGGCTGGTGTCGGCGCTGGCGGCCGGCGGCGACCAGCTGGTGGCGGAGGAGGCGCTGGCGCTGGGCGTGGACCTGGTGGTGCCGCTGCCGCTGCCGCAGGCGGAATACGAGCGCGACTTCGAGGACGCCGCCACCCTGGCGCGGTTCCGCGCGCTGCTCGCGCGGGCGCGGGTGCGCACGCTGCCGCTGGCGCCGGGCAACACGCGCGAGGCGGTGCGCAGGCGCGGGCACGCCCGCAACCTGCAGTACGCCCAGCTGGGGATGTTCGTGTCCTCGCACTGCCAGGTGCTGCTGGCGCTGTGGGACGGCATGGCCAGCGACGCCACCGGCGGCACCGCGCAGGTGGTGGAGTACCACCTGCGCAACGCCATGCCGGGGTTCCGCACCGAGGACGTGGCGCCCAACCTGCTGGCCGACGATGAAAGCGACC
>CAMLJA010000164.1 GCA_946480065.1 uncultured Thermomonas sp.
CCGGGCATGCTGGCCACCGGCGCCGGGGTGGCGCTGGCCAGCCACCTGGTGAAGTCGGGCTCGCGCGCGCTGCTGAACACCTCGCCCGAGCCGGTGAGCAACTGGACCGCCTCGGTGACCGAGGACGCGGTGGTGGTCGGCGGCCTGGCGCTGGCGTTCACCCACCCGTGGCTGGCGCTGGCGCTGGTGGTGGCCGCCAGCCTGCTGTTCGCCGGGCTGGTGTGGTGGCTGTGGCGGCGGCTGTTCCGGCGCCCGGCGCGCGCGCAGACGGGCTGAGCGGGCCCCGGCGATGGCCGCGAGGGCGCGGGTTTTGCGTCAAACTGACGGGACGGGCGCCACCCCCCGGCGCCCGCAGGGGATGACGAACACATGACGTTTTCAGCGGCCGATCCCGGCGCCCTGGACCTCCTGCAGCGGCTGCGCCAGCGGCTGGTGGAGACCGAGAACCAGCTGCGCGGGCTGCGCACGGCGGGGTGGCGGCCGGACAGCCTGCGCGGGATGAACGAGGAGATCGGCCGCCTGCACGCCGCGGCCGCGCGCGTGGCCCCCGACGTGGCCGACGCCATCGCCCCGCTGCTGCAGTCGCTGCACCAGGCGCTGGCCTCGCCCAGCCTGCCCGGCGCCGCCCAGACCGACCGCCTGCTGGAGCAGGCCGGCGCCGCGCTGGAGGCGCTGCCGATGCCGCGCGAGGCGCCGTCCGCCGGTGGCGGCAACCCGGCCGCCACCAGCGAGCCGGCGGATCCGTTCCGGATCCTGGTGGTGGAGGACGACCGCAGCCAGGCGCTGTTCGCCGAGGCCATCCTGCGTGGCGCCGGCATGCTGCCCGAGGTGGTGGCCGACCCCTCGCTGATGATGGCGGCGATGGAGCGCTTCGAACCCGACCTGGTGCTGATGGACCTGCACATGCCCGGGACGAGCGGCACCGCGCTGACCCTGCGCATCCGCGAGCACGACCGGTTCGCGCACGTGCCGGTGGTGTTCCTGACCGGCGACCAGGACCCCGACCGCCAGCTGGAAGTGCTGGAACACGGCGCCGACGACTACATCCTGAAGCCGGTGCGGCCGCGCCACCTGATCGCGGCGGTGCAGAGCCGGGTGCGCCGGGCGCGCGCGGCGCGCAGCCGGTTCGTCGCCGCGGCCGAGCCCGAGCGCCATCCGGTCACCGGCCTCTACACCCGCCCGGTGCTGACCCAGAAGCTGGCGGCGCTGCTGCCGGCGGCGGCGGGAGGGGTGCTGCTGGTGGAGATCGGCAACGCCGCGGCGCTGCGCAACCGCTTCGGCTACGCCGGCTTCGAGGCGCTGATGAACGACGTCGGCCGCCACCTGGGCACGCTGGCGCAGGCCCACGCGGCGGCGCGGCTGAGCGACAACGCCTTCCTGGTGCTGGCGCAGGACCTGGACGCCGACGGCCTGGACGCGCTGGCGCGCCAGCTGCGCGACGGCATCGGCTACCACGACTTCCGGGTGGAGGCGGACAGCCTGCGGCTGCGCGCCACGGTGGGGATCGCCGCCCTGGTCCACGGCTATCCCGGCGTGGGCGCGCTGGTGGCCGCCGCCGAGGAGGCTGCGCGCGACGCCCGCGGCGAGGCGATCGGGATCGCCGCCTACCAGCCGCCGGCGGCGGCCCAGGCCGGCGGCATGCTGGACAAGCTGCGCGACGCGGTCGCCGGCGAGGGCCTGCAGCTGGCGTTCCAGCCGGTGGTGGCGGTGGCCGGCGGCGACCAGGCGCAGTTCCAAGTGCTGCTGCGCATGCGCGGCGCCGACGGCCAGGAACACGCCGCCGGGGAGTTCATCCAGGTGGCCGACAGCGCCGGCCTGTTGCCCCGGCTCGACCGCTGGACCCTGGAGCAGGCGCTGGCGCTGCTGCAGCGCCGCCGCGCCGAGAGCCGCCCGGTGCGGCTGTTCGTGTCGCAGGGCCCGCGCACGCTGGCGCAGGACGGCTACGGCGCCGGGCTGGCGCAGGCGCTGGAGGCGGGCAGCATCGACGGCACCTCGCTGGTGCTGGACCTGCGGCTGGAGGACGCCCTGGTGCACTCCATGCAGCTGCGCCAGGTGTGCGAGCAGCTGGTCCCGGCCGGGGTGCAGTTCTGCCTCAGCCAGTACCGCCACGGCACCGACGCCGACCTGCTGCTGGAGCAGCTGCCGCTGGGCTACCTGCGGCTGTCGGCGGACTTCGCCCAGCATCCGCTGCCGGCCGACCTGCGCGACGAGATGCGCGAGGTGATCGAGCGGGCGCACCGCCTAGGACTGCAGGTGATCGGCCAGGCGGTCGAGGATCCGCAGGCCGCGGCGGCCCTGTGGATGGGCGGCATCGATTTCATCCAGGGCAATCTGGTACAACGGGCCGAGCACGCCCTCGACTTCGACTTCCAGAACGCCACCCTGTGACGGACCACGAAAACCGCGGCTTCACCCTGCTCACTGCCCGCTGGCTTGCGCTCGGCGCCGCCGCGGGCGCGGCCCTGCTCCTGCTGCTGGCGCGCTTCGGCGTGGGCGGCGAATGGCAGGGGGCGGCGCTGGTGCTGGCCCTGCTGGCGCTCTTCGCCACCATCTGGGTGGTGATCGCGGTGGGCCAGCGCGAGCACGTGCTGCGCGAGCACAGCGAACGCAGCCGCCGCGGCGCGGCCGAGCTGGACGCGCTGCAGCAGGAGATCAGCCGCCACACCAAGCTGGAGGAAGAGCTGACCCGGGCCAAGCAGGCGGCCGAATCGGCGGTGATGGCCAAGGGCGAGTTCCTGGCCACCATGAGCCACGAGATCCGCACCCCGCTGAACGGCATCGTGCCGATGCTGGACCTGTTGATGCATTCGCGCATGGCGGCGGACCAGCAGGAGCTGGTGAAGACCGCCTCGGCCTCGGCCCAGCAGCTGCTGCGGATCGTCGACGACATCCTGGACTACTCCAAGCTGGAGGCAGACAAGCTCGACCTGGAAACCACGACCTTCAACCTGCGCGAGCTGATGGAGAGTGTGATCACCCTGATGGAGCGCCCGGCCGAGGCCAAGGGCCTGCGGCTCGCGCTGAACATCGAGCCCGGCGTGCGGCTGCCGGTGCGCGGCGACCCGGTGCGGCTGCGCCAGGTGCTGAGCAACCTGATCAGCAACGCGGTCAAGTTCACCGAGCGCGGCGGGGTCACCCTCAGCGTGCGCCGCCTGCGCGAGACCGCCGCGCAGCACCAGCTGCGGTTCGAGGTCAAGGACACCGGCATCGGCATCGAGCCGGACGCCCAGGAGCGGCTGTTCCAGGCCTTCAGCCAGGCCGACGCCTCCACCACCCGGATCTACGGTGGCACCGGGCTGGGGCTGGCGATCTGCCGCCGCATCGTGACCCTGATGGGCGGCCGGATCGGGGTGGAGTCCGAACCCGGGCGCGGCTCCAGCTTCTGGTTCGAGATCCCGCTGCTCAAGGTCCAGGGCGACATGCCCGCGCAGACCGCCGAGCTGCACGGCGGCCGCGTGCTGCTGATCACCACCGACCAGCGCCTGCGCATGCGCCTGACCATGCTGCTGCCCAACTGGGGGCTGCGCGTGACCACGGTGGAGAACACCCACGACGCGCTGGAGCGCCTGCGCCAGGCCCACGGCCAGGGCGAACCGTGGAGCTATTCGGTGGTGCTGGCCGACCTGTCCAGCATCCGCGCCACCGCGCTGGCGCTGGCGCGCAACCTGGAGCGCAAGAACCAGTACGGCGAGGCCCGGTTGGTCTACCTGCGCGGCGACGACCCCACCGTGCAGGACCTGCCGCTGGCGGCCACGGTGATCCCACGCAACGCCCAGGACGCCGACCTGCGCTCGGTGCTGTCGGCCTCGGGCGTGTCCTGGGCCACCCACGGCCCCGACTCCAGCGCCCCGGCGCGCCACGCGCCCGCCGACCCCTCGCGCAAGGCGCGGATCCTGCTGGTCGAGGACAACCCGGTGAACCTGATGGTCGCGCAGCGGCTGCTGCAGGTGCTGGGCGCCGAGTGCGAAACCGCCGGCAACGGCCAGGTGGCGCTGGAGAAGATGGAGGCCGGCGGCTACGACGTGGTCCTGATGGACTGCCAGATGCCGGTGCTGGACGGCTATTCGGCCACCCGCCGCTGGCGCGAACTGGAGCAGGCCCGCCGGGCCGAGCACCGGCTACCGATCGTGGCGATGACCGCCAACGCGATGGCCGGCGACCGCCAGAAATGCCTGGACGCCGGGATGGACGACTACCTGGCCAAGCCGGTGACCCGGGGCGACCTGGAACGCTGCATCCAGCGCTGGCGCGGCGCCAGCCTGGCGGTGCCCGAAACCCTCCCGCCGCCGGAGCAGATCGCCGTGCGCAGCCCCCCCGTCCTGAACAATGCGGTGCTCGACGAACTGCGCGAGGTGCTGGGCGGCGAGGTCGACAAGATCATCGCCGTGTACCTGGAGGATTCGCCGCGGCTGATCGCGCAGCTCGAGCGCGCCGCGGTCGGCAACGACCCGATCGCCCTGCGGGTGGCCGCGCACACGCTGAAGTCCTCCAGCGCGAACGTGGGCGCCACCACCCTGTCGGAGGCCGCGCGGCAGCTTGAGGAAGGCGCCCGCGACGGCACCCTGGCCAGCCCGGAGGCCCAGGTGGCGCGGATCGTCAGCGAGTTTGCGCAGGTCCGCAGCGCGCTGCAGGCGAAGCTGCCGATGGCGCCCTGAGGGCGCCGCTTCAGTCGCCGCGGTAGCGGCAGCCGGAGGTGCAGGTTTCGTGCACCACCACTTCCGACAGCAACGGCAGCGCCGGCTTCAGCCGCGCCCAGATCCACGCCGCCAGCCGCTCGCTGGTGGGGTTCTCCAGCCCGGCGATGTCGTTGAGGTAGTGGTGGTCCAGCTGCTCGTACAGCGGCCGGAACGCCGCCTTGATGTCGGCGAAGTCCATCACCCAGCCGGTGTCCGCGCCCGGCTGCCCGGACACGTGCAGCTCCACCCGGAACGAATGCCCGTGCAGGCGCGCGCACTTGTGCCCCGGCGGCACGTTCGGCAGCCGGTGCGCGGCTTCGATGGTGAAGACCTTGAAGATGTCCATGCGGGGCGACCCTGGCGGCGGCGCCAACGAAAAACCCGCCGGGCGGCGGGTTGTCGGCGTGGTGGCTATGGGTGGACTCGAACCACCGACCCCAGCATTATGAGTGCTGTGCTCTAACCGGCTGAGCTACATAGCCA
>CAMLJA010000165.1 GCA_946480065.1 uncultured Thermomonas sp.
GGCGCGGTCGCGCAGATCGTCGGCCAGAAGCTGCGCGCGCTCGGCGCGGGGCGCCAGGCACTGTGCGTGACCCATCTTCCGCAGGTCGCCGCGCACGGGCACGCGCACTATCGCGTCAGCAAGTCCGAACAGGCCGGCGCGACGCACAGCGCGGTCGAAGTGCTCGATGCGAAGGCGCGCGAGGAGGAAATCGCGCGGATGCTCGGCGGCCTGGCCGTCGGCAAGGAAGCGCGCGCGGCCGCGCGCCGGTTGCTCAGCGACGCAGCTTCCTGACGTACAGCACCAGGGCGTGGTCCTGGATCTCGTAGCCCTGCTCCGCCGCGATGCGGCGTTGCAGTTCCTCGATCTCGTCGTTGTGGAACTCGATGACCTTGCCCGTCTCCACGTCCACCATGTGGTCATGGTGCTCGCCGCGGTCGAGCTCGTACACCGCGTGGCCGCCCTCGAAGTTGTGCTTGAGCACCAGTCCCGCCGACTCGAACTGGGTCAGAACGCGGTAGATCGTGGCCAGGCCGATTTCCTCGCCGCCCCCCAGCAGCTGGCGGTAGATGTCCTCGGCGGTCATGTGGCGCGGCTTGCTGTGCTCCAGCAGCTCCAGGATCCGCATCCGCGGATGGGTCACCTTCAGGCCGGCCTTGCGTAGGTCCTGCGATTCCATCGCCGCTCCATCGATGCGCGCCACCGCGCGCGACCGCGGGTGGAGCCCGTTCGGCGCGGCGTGGCCCGGTGGCCGCGCGCAAGCCGTCGCGCGGGGAATCGAGTGTATCATCGGCGCTCACGCCACTGCCCCGCCGACCCATGCGCAAACTGCTCCCGATCCTCCTCGCGGTCCTGTTCGCAAGCGGGTGCGGCCTGGTCTACAGGCAGCCGATCTACCAGGGCAACCTGCTGGACAAGGCCCAGGTGGACCAGCTGCAGCAGGGCATGGACCAGCGCCAGGTGATGGCGCTGCTGGGCACCCCCTCCATCCGCGACCCGTTCCACCAGGACCGCTGGGACTACGCGGCCAGCCAGCGCATCGGCCGCACCGGCGCGCCCGAGGTCAAGGACATGACGCTGTGGTTCGAGGGCGGGCAGCTGGTCCGCTGGGAAGGCGAGTACTTCCCCGAGCAGGACGCCGAACTCTCGCGCAACGCCAACATCTTCTTCGGCCCCAACCTGGCCAAGGACAAGGACAAGAAGGGCCGCTAACCGCGCCCTTTCGCGGCGCGCAGGCGCCGCGCCTGCTTGGGGTCCACCTGCAGCGGCCGCAGCAGCTCCACCCGGTCGCCCTCGCGCAGCGGCGTCGCCGGGGTGGCCGCCACCCCGAACACCGCCAGGCCGGTGAACCCGGGCTCCAGCGCCCAGCCCGCGGCCTGCAGCGCATCCGCCACCGTGGCCCCGGCCGCCAGCTCCACGCTGCACGCCTCGTGGCGATGCGGCCAGGCGCGCAGCAGCGAAACCCGCATCAGCCGCCCCGGTCCGCTTCGCGCACGAAGTCGTCCACCATGCGGTCGGCCAGTCCCTGCATCCCCAGCGCCAGCGCCGGCCCCAGCACCCGGCTCTGGGGCTCGAACTCCAGCCGCAGCGTGACCTTGCAGGCGCATTCGTCGAGGGCATGGAATTCCCACCGCCCCTGCAGGCGCCGGAACGGCCCGTCGCGCAGCACCATGTCGATGTGATGCGGCGGCGACAGCGCGTTCTCGGTGGTGAACCAGGTGTGGAAGCCGCCGATGCCCAGGTCCAGCCGGGCCACCACCCGCGCCTCGTCGCGTTCCAGGACCTCGGCCTCGCGGCACCATTCGAACCGGCGCGGATAGGCCGCGACGTCGTTGACCAGCGCGAACATGCGCGAGGCCGCGTGCTCGACCAGGGCGCTGCGGGTGATGAGGGGCATCGGGACTCCGTGGCCGGCCGGCGCAAACGCGGCCGGATCGGCGACAATGGCGGGATGAGCAAGAAGGCCGGCAAGGATAAGCCAAACGGCGGCGGCACCATCGCCCTGAACAAGCGTGCGCGCCACGAATACCACTTCGAGGACACCCTCGAAGCCGGGCTTGCGCTGCAGGGCTGGGAAGTGAAGGCGATCCGCGCCGGGCGCGCCAACATCGTCGATGCCTACGCGGTGGTGCTGGAGGGCGAACTGTTCCTGGTGGGCGCCCAGATCACCCCGCTGATCCAGGCCTCCACCCACGTGGTCGCCAACGACCGCCGAACCCGCAAGCTGCTGCTGCACCGCCGCGAGATCGACGTGCTGGTGGGCCGCGTGCAGCGCGACGGCTATACGCTGATCCCGACCTCCCTGTACTGGAAGGGCAACAAGGTCAAGGCGTCGCTGGCGCTGGCCCGCGGCAAGCAGCAGCACGACAAGCGCGAGGCCAGCAAGGAGCGCGACTGGGACCGCGAGAAGCAGCGGCTGATGCGCCGGCACAACAAGGACGCGTAGGGCCTCAGGCCGCGTCGGCGTCGCCCGGCCGGCCCAGCGTGAAGCGGAAGCAGGCGCCCTCGCCCGGGCGCCCGTCGGCCTCGATGGCGCCGCCGTGGCGCTCCACGATGCGCTTGACCGAGGCCAGCCCGATGCCGTGGCCGCTGAATTCGTCCTGGCTGTGCAGGCGCTGGAAGGGGCGGAACAGCTTGCCGGCGAACTGGGGGTCGAAGCCGGCGCCGTTGTCGCACACCCGGTAGGTGGCGCCGCCCGGGTCCTGCTGCATGTCCACCACGATCCGCGCGCCGGCGGCGCCGCGGGTGAACTTCCATGCGTTGCCCATGAGGTTCTCCAGCAGCACGCGCAGCAGCGCCGGGTCGCCGTGCGCGCGCATGCCCGGCTGGATCCGCAGCTCCACCTGGCGGCCCGGCTCGGCGTCGGCCAGCGCCGCGCCCACCTCCGCCGCCAGCGCGCTCAGGTCGACGTCCGCCCACCCCAGACCGCTGCGCCCGATCCGCGACAGCTTCAGCAGCGCGTCGATCAGCTCGGCCATGCGCGAGGTGGCCTTGCGCACCCGCGCCAGGTAGTCGCGCCCGGTATCGTCAAGCGCGTCCGCGTAGCGCTCGCCCAGGATCCGGCTGAAGCCCTCGATCCCGCGCAGCGGCGCGCGCAGGTCGTGCGAGACGCTGTAGGCGAAGGATTCCAGCTCGCGGTTGGCCTCGCTCAGCTCGCGGGTGCGCGCGGCCACCCGCGCCTCCAGGGTGCGGTTGAGCGAAAGCACCGCCGCCTCGGCGCGCACGCGCTCGGTCACGTCCTCGACCTGGACCAGCCGCGCGATGTCGCGGTCCGGTTCGCCCGGCACCGGGGCGAAGGTCAGCTGGACATGGCGGAGGTCGCCATTGCGCCAGTGCAGGGTGCGGGTGGTGCGCACCGCGCTGCCCCCCTCATCGAGCGCCTGCACCTGGGCGGTCATGGCATCGGGCGGGCCGGCGTCGTCCAGCAGCGCGGCCAGCGGGATGCCCACCAGCTCTTCGCTGCTCCGCCCCACGATGCGGGCGAACGCCGGGTTGCTCTCGACGATCCGGTCGCGGGTATCCAGCAGCGCCTTGCCGATCGCCGAATACTGCATGGCGTTGCGGAAGCGCTGCTCGCTGCGGCGATAGGAGGACGTCATCGCGGCGGCCAGGCGGCGCGCCCGCGATTCGGTCGAGGCCAGGGTCCAGACCATCGCGAACAGCAGCAGCGACACCAGCACGCCCAGCGCCAGCAACCAGTTGAGGTTGACCAGCGTGGGGGCGGCCACGGTGGCCGGGCCGGAGAACACGTCGAAGCGCCAGCGCCTGCCGTGCACCTCCAGCGGCAGGCTGTGGGCGAAGGCGTTGTCGCCGGCGATGCCCGCGTCCTCGAACAGCAGCACCTGCGACGGCTCGGTGATGTCGACGATGCGCAGTTTCTCCACCCCGCGGGCGCCCACGGTGGCCCTCTGCAGCATGGGCAGCAGGCGGAACGGGAGGTAGACCCAGCCGCGCATGGCCGCGCGCCGCGCCGCCGGCGTGGCCGGAGTGGCGGCGCCCTGGTAGACGGGGCTGTACATCAGCATCCCGGGCACCGCCTTGCCGCCGTCCTGGACCAGGTGGACCTTGCCGGTCAGCCGGCTTTCGCCGCTGTCCATCGCCGCCTGCATGGCCGCACGCCGCACCGGCTCGGAGTACATGTCGAAGCCGATCGCCAGCAGGTTCTCCGGCGTGCGCGGCTCCAGGTAGACGATCGGCCCGTAGCGCCCGCGGCGCCCGCGCGGACGGACCTCGAACAACCCGTTCCCGGTGTCGCGCACGAGCAATTGGAGGTTGGCCAGCCCGGCCGGGTCGACGTAGGCGGCATAGCCCAGGCCGGTGACCGAGGGGTAGCGCTCCGGCAGGGACAGCCCGTCGGCGTAGCTGCGCCAGTGCTGCGGGGCCGGCCACTGCACCGCGGCCACCATGGCCACCCCGCCGCGCAGCGTCAGGTCGAAATCGTCCAGCTGCCGGCCGACCAGGTTGGCGATCTGGGTCGCGCGGGCGCGGAAGCGTGCGTCCGCCGCCTGCAGGGCGCGGGTGCGCGCGTCGTGCCAGACCCCCACCACCAGCGCGAGCGAGAGCAGCAGCACCAGGGCCGCGAACGGGTAGCCGTAACGCCAGCGCGGCGGCGGCAGGGGGTTCGCGTGTTCGATAGGCTCTGCTCCGGACATGAGCGAAGGATAACCGGCGCCGCCCGCGATGCCGATGGCCCTTGTGCCGGGGCGCGGCGGACCTATACTCGTTGCTGTCGGCGAGATCGACATTCCCGGGGGTGCTCTGGCTTCGACGGGGGTCGCGAAATCGCTCGGCGCATGCCGAGGGGGTAGCTTTCCTCGTTAATCCAGCTGCAAAACCTCAGACGCCAACGACGACGTCTACGCTCTGGCCGCTTAAGGCCTAGCCCCGAACCCGCTTGTGCCCGTGCTCGCGGATGTAGGGTCATCATCACGGGATAGGGACCGGCGGCGACCCGCCAACCGGTTCCGAGATCAAGCGGGTGTGGATGCCGGTGTGCTTCGCACGGTGTGTTGCCGGCCTCCGAGACCAAACACCGGGCTAAGCATGTAGTGCCGGGCATGGAGTGCCTTCGGACGCGGGTTCGATTCCCGCCACCTCCACCA